>JAEWMZ010000021.1 GCA_023392995.1 Bacillota bacterium | reverse complement strand
TTTATCGCTCGGAATTGTCGGACCGTTGATGAACTTCACCACCTATGTGAATGAGACCAAGACAGTAGAGTATGCAGTACATGATGTAGATAAGCTCCTTCAGGTTAAGGAATTACCGGAAGAGAAGGCTGTAGTCCCATTAAAGGATTTTGATATTGTGCTAAAAGACGTTTCCTTTTGTTATGACGAAAGCGGCAAAAAAGAGGTGCTTTCTCAGATCAATCTAAAGATAGCGGAAGGGAAATTTACAGCACTGGTGGGTCCCTCCGGTGGTGGAAAATCTACAATAGCCCGTCTGATCGCTCGCTTTTGGGATGTGAGCAGCGGAGCTATTATGATTGGGGACAAGGATATACGCAGCTTACCCTTATCACAGCTGGCTGATGTTGTGAGCTTTGTGACCCAGGATAACTTTCTTTTCAATTGCTCCATTAAGGAGAACATCAGGCTTGGTAATCCGAAGGCCGGCGATGAGGAGGTTTATGCAGCGGCAAGGGCGGCCTGCTGCGAGGAATTTATTCTAAATTTGGAACAGGGGTATGATACAAGCGCCGGAGATGCCGGGAATCGGTTGTCTGGAGGGGAAAAGCAGAGAATATCCATTGCAAGAATGATATTAAAGAACGCGCCGGTGGTTATTTTGGATGAGGCGACTGCCTTTACGGATCAGGAAAATGAAGAAAAAATACAACAATCAATCGCTACCTTGACGAAGGGAAAGACCCTTTTAGTAATTGCCCATCGGCTATCAACGATCAAAAACGCGGATCAAATCATTGTATTAAAGGACGGAAAAGTAAAAAATAGCGGTACTCACCAGGAACTGTTGGACGAGGATAATTTATATCGAACTATGTGGGAGGCTCACATCGGTGCACAGAATTGGTCTGTCGGTTCTGGGGAAAGGAGGCAGGCTGAATGTTTCGTATCGTGAAACGATTAATTCATTGGACGGGAAAATATAAGAAACGTATTTATATAGGCTTCATCTATGCATTTATTCATAGTATTTTTACGGCAATTCCTATTATGCTGGCTGCGAAAGGATTAACTGCAGTACTAAGTGATTTTCAAGGTGCCAAGCCATTAGAGGCAAAGGATATTTGGACCGTGCTGGGAGCTATGATAGTCGCAGTGCTTGGCAGATACCTCTTCTCATACCTGCGGGCTACTACACAGGAAAGTGTTGGATATGAAGTAACCAGCGAAGAACGGCTTCGCTTGGGAGATATTCTAAAGAGAGTATCCCTGGGCTTTTTTAGCAAAAATAATTTAGGGGAGCTATCCTCTGCGGCAACGACAGATCTTTCGTTCCTGGAGATGTTTGCTATGAATATGGTAAATACCGTTGTCAACGGGTACATCACCGTGATTGTTCTGATTTTATTTCTCTCCTACTATTCTCTATTAGCTGGATTCATTACCATAGGGGGAGTACTGCTATCTGGATTGTTTTTGCACCTGTTGGAATTAAGAAGCCGAAGGAATGCACCGATACGTCAGAAAACGCAGGATGACCTGGTCGAAAGTACCCTCGAATATCTTCGCGGTATGCAGATTGTCAAAGCGTTTAAGCAGGAGGGAGTATCGATTGAAGGGATTCGAAGAGCCTATAAGAACTGCAAAAAAATAAATATAAAAATTGAAGTAGAGTATATGCCCTACAACTGTCTGCATCTATTCTCCCTTAAGGCAGCGTCCATTGGGGTGGTTGCTACTGCAGCTTATTTAACGGCAGGAGGCGCTATGGAGCTTCCAACAATGCTGATGCTTGATATGTTCTCCTTTATGATATTTGGCAGTGTTGAGGTTATGAACAATGCAGCTCATGTTTTAGAAATAATAGATGCTACCTTAGATAAATTGGAGCGGATAGAACGGGCAGAAATGATTGATAAAGATGGTAAGGATAGTAGCCTGGTTTCGAATTCCATCGAATTTCAGAACGTTTCCTTTTCCTATGATCAGAAGCCAATACTTCAAAACATAAGTTTTATGCTGGAGCAGGGAAGTACAACAGCCATTGTGGGACCCTCCGGGAGCGGTAAAACAACAATTTGCAATTTGATTGCCCGTTTTTATGATACCAACAGTGGAAGGGTTCTGGTAGGAGGAATTGACGTTAAGCAGATGACCTGTGACAGTCTGCTTCGCAATATCTCAATGGTTTTTCAAAAGGTATATTTATTTCATGAGAGTATCGAAAACAATATTCGCTTCGGTAATCCAAAGGCAACAAAGGAAGAAATCCGGGAGGCGGCAAAGAAAGCCAGGTGCCATGATTTTATTATCGCTTTACCGGAAGGCTATGAGACTGTCATAGGTGAAGGGGGCTCTACCTTATCCGGTGGAGAAAAGCAGCGAATTTCAATCGCACGTGCTATATTGAAGAATTCACCAATTGTAATCCTAGATGAAGCCACTGCAAGTATTGACCCAGAAAATGAACATTTAATTCAACAGGCAATCAGTGAACTGACAAGTGGAAAAACAGTTATCGTAATTGCGCATAGATTGGCTACCATTGAGCATGCGGATCAGATCCTGGTGGTAGATGGGGGAAAGATCGTGCAAAAGGGTACTCATCAGCAACTTATCCTGCAAAGTGGTATTTATCAGCGCTTTATAACGATACGGGAACAGGCCGAGGGCTGGAGTTTCAAAAAGTCTGAGCTGGCACGAACCTAATGATAAGAACCTAATTATAAATGACATCTACACCGAAGTGAGTAGAAAAAGTTAGTTTTGCGTGGCATTTACAGATTATTCTTGTACAGAAATGGGGTAGAAATGATAAAGTATTATGAAAAACGGCTACAGTTAGAAAATAAGATCGACTTTGAAGATGCTGCTAACTTATATGGTGATTCAGAATATTGCTGCTTATATGAAAATGGGGATGAAATTACAGTGGGGGTGGGGGCATATTCTGTGATTCATGTTACACAGCTGGAAATCATCATGGATTCACCAAATGAAAGCAAAAGGGTTAAGCTCGAAAGTCTTTGCGAAGATATGGAAAAGGCTCTTGGCAGCATTAAGCTGGCAGATTGGCGTATGTATGGTATTGCAAACTTTGCAGTCTCCCGGTATGTTTATGGATTAAATACTGGAAAAGAAACCGGAGAATTGTTTCGTTTTTTTATTCCGCAAATGGAGTACCGGATTAAAGATAATGAGATTACCTTAAGGGCAATGGATCAAACGCGGATACCGGACATGGAGGCTCTAATTCAAAGGAGCAGGCGTAGTAACCAGATTACAAGTAGCCAAAGGCTGATTGATTCGGGCAAGGTAATACAATATGATGAAGAATATTATAAGGATATTGTCAGTAAGGGAATTGGTGATATAAAAAACGGAAAATATCAAAAAATTATTTTGTCAAGAAAAATCCCCTTAGAACATCGCCTGGATATGCGGGAAACCTATATTTCCGGGAGAAATGCCAACACACCGGCAAGATCCTACCTATGCAGGCTGCAAGACTTTGAGGTAGTTGGATTTAGTCCGGAAACCGTAGCAGAGGTTGAGAAAAACAGGACAGTTTATACATTTCCCTTAGCCGGAACAAGAGCCTTAACATCGGATTCTAAGTTGAATAAAGAACTGAAACATCAACTATTGAATGATCCGAAGGAAATTGCGGAGCATGCGATATCGGTAAAGCTGGCATTTGAAGAAATGGAGCAGGTGTGTGAACCTTCGTCGGTGTCTGTCATAGATTATATGTCTGTGATGGAGCGTGGGACGGTACAGCATCTTGGATCTCGATTGAAGGGGAAACTAAAGGACGGTTATAATTCCTGGCATGCCCTGTGCAAGCTCTTTCCGGCTGTAACGGCATCGGGTATTCCAAAGAAAGAAGCCATTGAAGCCATCGGTAAACTTGAGAAGGAAGCCAGAGACTTATATAGTGGAAGTGTCTTAATCTATGATAGTGATGGAAGCATGGACGCAGCATTGGTATTAAGGAGTATCTTTCAAAGTAAAAAGGAAAGCTGGGTAAGGGTTGGGGCAGGTATTGTTGAACTGTCCAATCCAACGCGTGAATTTATTGAAACCCAAGAAAAGGTGAGCTGCATTGCGAAAAATTTAATCCTGGAGGCACAGCTTGTATCCTCGAGATAGCTGCTTATATTCCTGGAATATTATGAGGTGAGGTAATATGAATATGTTATTTGCAGATCGGGTGAGTAGCGATGAGGCTGGAATATTTAGCGTTTTGCAGCAGAAGAAAATAGCGTTATTATCCCGGAAAGAAGAAGTGTTTGATATGTCAATCGGTACTCCGGATTTTACGCCGCCCCCTCATGTTGTAGAGGCCATGTTAAAAGCTTGTAAGGACCCTAAAAATTATAAATACGCAATTTGTGATTTGCCTGAGCTTTCAAAAGCAATGATCGAACATTATTTCAGGCATTTTGGTGTTTCCCTGAATTCAAATAATGTCATGTCAGTAAACGGGTCACAGGAGGGCTTGGCGCACATTTGTTTTGCGCTATGTAATCCGGGTGATATAGTGTTAGTACCTGACCCGGGATACCCAATTTTTAAGGATGGGCCGCGTTTAGCCGGAGCAAGGATTTGCGGCTATCCGCTTCGTAAAGAAAACAATTTCCTGGCTGACTTAAAGAACATTCCTGAAAGTACGGCATTTAAAGCAAAAGCTATGATTGTATCATATCCCTTGAACCCGGTGGGAGTAACTGCACCCGATAAATTTTATGAGGAATTGATTGCATTTGCTAAAAAATATAATATTATTATCATCCATGATAATGCGTATGCGGATATTGTTTTTTCAAAGCAAACAAGAAAATCCTTTCTGGCTTATGAAGGAGCGAAGGAAGTGGGCATAGAATTATTTTCACTTTCAAAGACCTACAATTTGACAGGAGCAAGAATTGCGTTTGTTGTGGGTAATGAAGCTATCATAAGAAAATTTGCCAAGCTTAGATCATTAATTGATTATGGTGTATTTATACCCATACAGCATGCAGCCATAGCCGCATTAAACGGCGATCAGTCTCTGGTAAGTCAACAGTGCGCAGAATATGAGAAGCGAGCGAAGCTATTATGCAAAGGCTTTCAGGAATTAGGCTGGACAGTTCCGGCTCCGGCTGGTTCCATCTTTGTGTGGGCTCCGATTCCTGCACATTATCGTGATGCGATTCAATTCTCCGATGCTTTGATGGAGAAGGCGGGTATTATTTGTACACCGGGTGACTGTTTTGGCGATCTTGGAAAGGGATATGTCAGATTTTCTTTGGTATTGGATGTTCCCGCAATCAAAGCAGCCCTCAATAGCCTTCGAAAAAGTAAGATTCTGAAACCAGAGCAAAGGGTAAACCTTCCCGTTGTCAGTTCAGATACCGTGACAGTTTGAACCGAAATAAGATTAGTAGTTCATAATACTGTAATAGTGGAGTTGAAATGTAATAAAAAAGTAAGATTACATTCATTGACTTTGTGGTGTTAATCAACATATAATATTACCATATTTTGTAGACCGATAGGTAACCATAATAAATTTCAGGGGGAACAATTATATGGTTTTTAAAAACAGAAAAAAAGTCAAAAGCATCTCATTCATCCTGAGCCTGATACTGATCCTTGGTCTGTTACACGGCTGTGAGTCGAGGAGAACAGCTGACGAGTCCAAAGGCATTCAGATAACATTGGCACCAACGGCTAAACTTTCCAACGATCAGTCAGAAGAAGCAGAGGTTGTTGAACCTACCAAGGCTGTCAGTGATTCGAATAGTACGGAGAAAGCTGGTTCAAATAATCAAGTGACTGCAATGCCAGATGAAACTACAGCAGCGAAGAATCCAAAGCTTGAATATTTTTCGAAGCTGGATGACTATTTTAAAGATTACACGTTTGATGTTTCCTTTGACAAAAAAGTGGAGGTATATAATCGAACCTATAGCGTTCATGGTTCCTATGACTTGAACGGAGATGGGAAAGCAGATAAGATAGATGCTGTATTAGTGGCCGATTATAACGAAGGCTCCTATCTGGAGATCAATGGCTTAAAGTTGACAGGGGATCAATTTAGCCCAACCGGTGAAATGCAATTAATTGATGTGGATAGCAAGGATAATTATACTGAAGTTGCAATTTTTGACGAAGGACCAAGTGGTGATCCTGCTTATAGATTCTATCGATATGACGGGACAGAGATTTATTACTTAGGATCAATTGATCGATATGCATTGATGGATGGACAAGGGAAATTAATATCAGCATTTGACTTAGCTAAGTATTTCAAGCCGCAATTCTTCTCTGGGTGGAATGAAATTAAGGAGAATCAATTTGTGACAGTGAATCATGATGTAGAACAATATATCGGGAAGACCTATGAAGTGGATGGAACCGGCTTTTTTGTACCCTCCAATAAAAATCCAGAGGATTATCTTGCAAATACAGTATGGGATTCTAAGGCTGAGAGAGAATTTAAAGCAGAAAAGATAAAATTATTGGATATCCATATTACGCCGGAGGATCGAACCCTAAACTGGTTCTATGTTGAACTTTCCAGCGGAGAGAAAGGTTTGCTGTATTTTTGGATCGGAGATTGATTCATGTTAATTTCGTAAAATATAAATTCTATAGACAAAGCAAAATAAAGAAATTCCATGCGGCGGTTTTGATATTAAAATTCAAGATCGCCGTTTCTATAACAAAAAAGGCATTTGCTGGGTATCGTGGGGTAAAAGGAATTTGAAAAGTGAAATGAGGTTGAGCGTTGGCTTTTGCTTTTATTTTGATTAGGTGGTAAAATAATGAGAGAAACAAAAAGCAGATATAAAATAATTTGTAAGAGGGGTTCCTATGAATAATAACGATATATTAATTAGATTGAGATATGCCTTTGATATTAAGGATACAGATATGATAGAAATTTTCAAACTTGGCGGAATAACGATTACGCGAGAAGAACTGCAAAGAATGTTATTAAAGCCGAAAAGCAATAGCAGCATTGATTCTGAGGATGAGTTTATCGCAAATGATGATATGAAGAAATGTAATAACTTTATGCTGGAGTCTTTCTTAAACGGTTTCATTATACTTAAGAGAGGAAAACAGGAATTAAAACCGGGGGAACCTGAGAAGCAAGCATATATCATAAAAGATAACAAAACAGTAAATAATGTTGTTCTAAAGAAACTCAAAATAGCATTATCGCTTACCGGTGAGGATATGCTGCTTATATTAAAAGGCGCAGGAAGTAATCTGTCAAACGGTGAATTAAGCGCAGTATTAAGAAAAGAAGGACAACGCAATTATAAGGAATGCGGAGATCGGTATGTCCGAAACTTCTTAAAGGGACTTGCAATCAGATATCGAACGAAATAATTGAATCGTAATTGAACATAAAACATTGAGAATTGCTAATTTATAGGATACGTGTATATGAAGTATGATTGCATTGTGATAGATGATGAAGTAGAGAGTGCCAAGACTACGGCGGATAATTATAGGCAGGTGAGTGTGAATGGAGAGTCTTGCCATCCGGCTCCGTTTCTTATTTCGTGTAAACTCGTTTTACAGAATAATCCATTTTGAGCTTAATGATAATACACAAAATCCATGAAACGCAGTCAAGGCAAGGGGTTCAGCCTTTACTGTGGTTCATGGATTTTATAAAATAATTAAGGCTCAAAAGTTCCA
>JAEWMZ010000431.1 GCA_023392995.1 Bacillota bacterium | reverse complement strand
GTAAAGATCTGTATATGTTCCAGCTCTGCATCATATATGCGTTGAATCACTTCACAATGAAGTTTGTTTGGAGCATCCTTTGCCAGGTGCCTGTAAAAGTCTGCGGCATTGGCTTCAATTTCTACGGCCCGTTGTATATATTGAAGGATTTGGTCAAAACACTTTGGCCCTTTTAGCGGTAAACTGGGGATTTGAACATTGTTGCAGAAGCGATTGTCGAAGCAAGCAAGATTTTTTTCTGGTGGTTGATATATGAACATTAACATTACCTCCAATTAGTGTAATATTTTGACCTTTTAAAGTTCTTCCTATCATAATATATGCAAAATCAGAAAATAATGTTCTAACCTATCTAATTAATAATGAATATGTCTTTCCTTGTCAGTGATTCGGAGAAAAATGTCATAAGACTGTCTGCATGGTAGCAAGAGATTTTGGGTGAGAGTACCTGAGGATGCATATATTATAACAAAGCATTCAAATAGGTGAATTATATGCTGATATTATATAAAGTTCAGGAGGGCGATACCTTAGGTTCCATTGCAGAACAGTATCAGATACCGGTTGAAAGATTAGCCGAAGATAATGTAACGGCTCCTGATAGTAAACTAAATATCGGACAGATGGTTATCATTGCTTATCCGAAACAGACCTATATTGTGCAGGAGGGTGATACCTTAGGGGATATTGCTGCAGCCAATGGAGTCTCAGTGATGGAACTATTAAGAGATAATCCATCGTTATCGGATCGTGATTATTTAGAGCCGGGAGAGGAATTAGTATTAGACTACGATAGAAATAATAAAGAGATAAGAGTAAATGGAATGGCCTTTAGCTTTATTGATGAAAGCATTCTAAAAAAAACGCTGCCCTATTTAACTTATCTTACAATTCTGGGTTATCAGGTTAATGTGGCAGCGGAGATAGAAGAGGTTGAAGATGAAGCTATCATTAATCTGGCGGTTAGCTACGGAGTCGTACCATTGATGCTGATCTCCAGCGTAGATGAAGCCGGAGAGGGATCCTACGAGGTAACCAATACAATTCTTAACAATCAGGAACTACAAAATAAATTGTTGAATAACATCCTTAATGTAGTTGAAACAAAAGGATTTCATGGTGCTGTTTTCGGATTTCAATATGTGCAGGAGGAAGATTTATCTCAGTACGTAGATTTTATTGATTATGCTTCCATGCGCTTGCACGACAAAGGATATAGTTCTGGAGTTGTATTAATACCTGCCACCTTTAAATACGTAGAGGGCAAGCCTTATGAAGAAACCTATTTTACTGAGATTGGTGAGGCTGTAGACAGTGCAATCTTATTTTCCTATCAGTGGGCAACCGGTTATATACCGAATGCACTCCAGACCTCTTATTTATTTCAAAAAGGTTACCTCGAGGTTGTAATCACGCAGATGCCGCCGGAAAAGATATACCTGGGTGTTTCAAGAATTGCATATGATTTTGAACTTCCATATGTCGAAGGTGAATCCATGGCAGCATCCTTGTCTGATCCAGCTGCGCTAGCCCTGGCAGGCCAGTACAATAGTGAGATTTATTATGACGAAGCCACGAAGTTTTCTTATTTTTTATATAATATAGCTGGAGTGGATCACTATGTTCTGTTTCGAGATCCAAGAATGTTGAATGCTACTTTAGAGTTAGTGGAGGAGTATGATCTTGGAGGAATTGCGGTTTGGAATATCATGAATTATTTTCGCATATGGTTCATTCTTAATTCACAATACAAAATTGTTAAGCTATTGCCTGTAGATTAGCTATGTTGAGGCATAACTTAATTGTCAGCTATGAATTGATAGTTAAGAAAACTGTAAAATGGCTGTTTCCTGACGGTATATCCTGAGTCAAAGAAGCAGCCATTTGTGTATTTAAAAATTAATTATCTTTTCTACTATAATTTTATCATAAAGGTTCGTGGAATACTAGACTTGTAATAAAATTGGATTTCGAATACACTATAAATCATCTTCTGAACAAAGAAATCCAGACGCACAAAAGATTTTTACTGCAAACAAATAATTTTTTAAAAGAGGGCGATTCTATGGATGAGATGTTTGAATTGATTTTAGCTGAACAACGCAGGCAAGAAGTAGAAAAAGTATTGGACTGCAACAAGAAAACAGAGCAATTTGGACTTATATTATCACAGGAGGATGCGGCTAATCTGATGCTGAGCCGAAAAGCAAATCTGACAGAGAGTGAGAGGGTAGAGTTTGGAGAAGGAGTTCTGCCCAGAATAATTTTTATGTTCTGTGATTCACAGTATATTAACCAGGAGAATTATTCGAATGTTTTGGCTGAACTTCAGGAAATCTTTTATTTATACAAAAATGATACGGCGGATGAATTAACGGATGAGGAGCTGCTTAGCTTTATGAGGAAGCAGTTTGACGAGGTATGCTTTGGGGATATAGAGTACTTACGAAATACCTGCATGGAACGCTTCTCCAGAGCGATTCGATCCGGGTACAAAAGTCAGATGCAATCCAGACTGAGGGACGAATATTCTTTAAAAGATGCCGATAACGAATACAACGGAC
>JAEWMZ010000430.1 GCA_023392995.1 Bacillota bacterium | reverse complement strand
AATGGCTTTATATCCGATACTCCTATCGCATTCATAATTGCCTCTTCGCTAAAGATTGCCGTTACACTGTCAAACCAATGGTTTGTCAAGCCTCTGCCGACCCACGGATTCTCCGGCAGCTGGGAATTCAGCCATAGGCGCGGTGTTTCCACTCCGCCCCCGGACATAACAATAACCCGAGCACGGAATTCATTGATCTCTCCAGTCCAGGTATTTCTCGTTACTACACCGACGGCATGAACACCTTCTGCCTCATTCTCCTCCGTAAGTACCTTGGTTACAAAGGTATTTGGTCTAACCTCAACATTCCCCGTACTTAATGCTCTTGGTATATAACTTACCAGAGTTGATCTTTTTGCCACGCCTTCCACCGTAGGTCCGATATGACAGCCATTCACACATTGCCCTCTAAGAGTACAACCCACGGAGCGGTTATTTTGTATATCAAAATTAGGATCATCCAGGGCAGGATTAGGGCGCAGAATTGCATTGGGCTGTGTCCTGTATCCCGGCATTGACAGCTCACTGCCCTCCAAATTAGTCCACCCGGCTTTTTGAGCTCCATAATAGAACAGCTCTTCTTTTGCTGTTACGGGTGCCGGGTTTACCGGCAAGGTAGCTTCCACCTTCTCATAATAAGGTACTAACTCACTATAGGGTATCGGCCATACATTATCAACTGCCTGAGGGTAGGCTCTTGGGGAGTTTCCAAAGTAATGCATGGTGCTTCCTCCCACTCCTGAATTTTGCCATACCTGCCCGCCTAATCGTTCCCAGGGAGGGAGATTTCTGTTGGCCGGCCCCCAGCGCAGCTTTCCTGTGATCCGATTATTCATATCATCTTCTAAATCCGTAAAGCTTTCTTTTAGCAAATTAATACTTAGATCCTCATAGCTGGAGCTGCTGACAGCACCTTGGGAAGCATTCGGAGCCGGCCATTTTGCATTTCCGTACCAGGGTCCGGCTTCTATCACAAGAACCTTAATCCCATGTTCCCCTAACTCCTTTGCTACAACTGCTCCGCCGCCTCCAGCACCAATAATGATTACATCCGCATCGTATCCGTTGGTCATCTCTGCTCCTTTCAATGGGTTTTACTTAAAAGGTGTTTGTTCATTTATATGAAAGGATATTCTATTATATACAGGAATAGCACTGACTCAGTCTTACACAATTTCATAACTAAAGCACAATTTAGGCAATGATAAAAAGTACTTGATTTCCTCTTAAATAAGCAGTATAATTATTGAAATAATATTCAATGAAAATATTTTCATCATTATGGAGTTTATCAATGACAAAAAGAGAAGAACAAAAAGAAAAACGACGCCAGGATATACTAAAGGCCGGATTGAGTATTTTTATCCGTAAAGGGTATGAAGCAACAAAAATAAATGATATTACCGATAAGACAGGGATGAGTATTGGGTTGCTGTATCATTACTTTGGATCAATTGAACTTTTACATGAGGAATTAATTAACATTGGGCTGTCTGGTCGTACCGGACAGTACTTTCCTCCCTATGACGATCCTCTCGATTACTTTTTAAAGGCGGCAACACATATCTTTGATATGGCAAAGGCCGATCATTTTAACGCAGAAATATTTGTTTTGATGAACCAAGCACAACGTAACCCGAATCTATCAAACGATATAAAAGAAAAACTTGAACAAAATGATGTCCTAGTGAAGTCAATTTGTCTCATCGAAGAAGGTCAGTGTCAAGGAATCATCCGAAACGGTAATCCCATGGCTTTAGCATTGTCGTTTTGGCTTTCCATACAATCGTATGTGGAAATGATTGCTCTTAATCCTGATACGCCTTACCCGGATCCCCGCTGGTTTATAGATATATTAAAAGGTCAGTCATGACCAGCAAAACTAAATAATATTCTAGGAGGGAAAGATATGTTTCTTGAAGAACACAATTACAGCAGAAAAGCTCTCTTTAATCAAAATGTACTGATAACAGGGGGCGGCGGCGGAATAGGCTATGAAGCTTCACGTGCATTTTCTTATATGGGGGCTAAAGTAATCATTGCAGAAATCGACGCCGAAAAAGGCCGGGCGGCGCAAAGACAAATAAATCAGGAAAACAATAATGAAAACGTAGATTTTTTTCAAATGGATATTTCTGATGAAACACAGATTGACAAATTATATTTATACATAATGGAAAAATACACACAGCTTGACGTCATTATAAATAACGCGGCTGTTGTTCCTATGGGTGCAATTAAGAAAGTGCCTATTTCTGATTGGGATTTAAGCTATGCTGTAAATTTAAGAGGTCCGATCCTTCTATTGCAAAAATTTCTGCCTGCTATGAAAAGCACTGGGGGAACGATTGTTTTTATACCCTCTGCAGCTGTCACACCGTATATGGCTGCTTATGAAATTTTCAAATCCGCACAAACAGAGCTCTGCAACACTCTATATGAAGAATTATCGGGGACTGATATTAAGGTTTACTCCATAGCGCCCGGATTTGTAAAAACAGATACTGCTGTTAGGGCGGTAGAAATCGTAGCTTCCTCCTTAGAAATTACGCCAGAAAGCTTTTACACCTCATTGGAAGATATTATTTTGGATGTTGAACTGGCAGGTGTTGGATACGCTGTTTCAGTCGTAAACGCAAATAAATATAACGGACAACTAACATCCTCTTATCAAGTATTGATCGATAATGGGTTACTACTTGACAAAATAATAAACCAAGAGCATAAACAAGTTGACTACGACAGATTAACATCACTATTTACAAGTATTTCAAACATCTTTTATGACCAATATCAAAGTTGGCAAAAGAAAAAAATATTTGAAAAGCAGTTTATACTTAGCGATTTTAAAAAGCAAATGGGGCTAACGGCTGATAGCTTTAAAAAGCAATTAGAGGTAATGCAAAGCCAAATCCATGACCATCAGTGGGATAATTTTTTGAATAATAAAGATATGTTTATAAAGCTACAGCGTTTTTACAAACACCAAAAATCCTTGTTACAGGGTTATGAAAAAAACACGGTGCAGTTAGCTAACGATACCAACCTTCTCAACAGTTGGATTGATATTCTACAGGACATCATTCATATTTTATAAGATATAGCTAAGATATTGTTCTGTTCCAAGAAAAAGAAACGAAGTTTCCCTAGGCATTTTGCACAATCAAACATGGAATCGATGAACTCTTTAAGCGGAGGCCTCTGATCGTAAGACGAAGTAAACACATGCCGAATCTTGATATCAACTGCCAGGAATTCTTCCAGAGAATACTTGTTGAAAAGTGCATCTGCCGGACGCACCACCTTAAGAATGGCGTAGTTTTTACGCTACGCCATTCTTTCTCAAATATTATTTTATTAAAGTCTGCGTTTCGCAGTCTTTTTGTTTCAACTATACTCTGTATCTTGCAATAAGCTCTTCCAATTCCGCTCCATGCAGTTGGCGGTATTCCTTATATTCTAACTTTCTCTCCTTTAACGTCAACGCTAATTGATATAAGAATTCCGGTATGTCACGTTCCAGCAGATCTCCGCTTTCCTTCCCCATTACCGCACCTGCTTCCCCTACACTGCCGCCTATTTGCAATGCATAAGCATCCTCCAGGATCTCGCCAACCCGCTTTTTCTTGCCTTGAAAGCCAATCTCACTCACCTGATGTCTGGCACAGGAATTGGGGCAACCGGAGATGGATAGGGCTGGTAGAATATCCTCCGTAAATTCCTTTTCTTCAAAATACTTCAGAATTTTACCCAGCAGCCCTTGACTGTTTTGAACCCCAATCTGGCATATGGTAGCTCCGATACAGCTGATACTTCTGCCCAGTCTGGTCGTCCTTCTGATCTCTTTGGTCAGCTCCAGTAAATCCCCTGCCTGCTGGTAGGTTAAATTGCGAAGGAGGAATCCTTCCTCCATGGTAAGACGAATTTGCACTGCTTCTATTTGCTCAAGATATTCCAGAATATTGCCCAAATCCTTAGCCTGTAATATGCCTCCCTGAGGATGAATAACAACGCTATATCGATTGCTTTGCTTTTGTGCAATCATACCTTCCAGCACGCTGCCTGAAGTCTCCTGAACTGCTCCCAGAACCGTGCTCTCGCTGTTGCTGATTTCATAGCTCAAATCCTGTGATTCCTTAACAGCCTTTAAGTGGGCTTTATAACATTCCAGAAATGCCTCTTTTCCCATCCTCGCAACGATATATCTGATCCGTGCCTTTGCCTTATTCTGATAATCTCCTTCTGCCTGAAATACACGGAGCATTGCTTCCACATGATAAAGCACCTCCTGGGGGCTGATCAGTTCCTCATAGGGCACGGCAACCGCTCCATTTGTCCCCATACCTCCTCCCAGGTATACTTGAAAATACTCTTTTCCCTCTTTCTTTACAGCCAAAAATCCGAGATCAGCAATGGAGGCATTGGCGCTGTCCTGTCCATTGTTTGAAAATGCCACTTTGAATTTCCTTGGTAAATGGTAGGTATTGATCCGGGAAACGAAATATTTATTTACGAATACCGCATAAGGGGTAACATCAAAGGCTTCTCCTTCTTCCACTCCCGATAATGGTGACAGAGCTACATTACGAGGGAAGTTCCCCCCGCCTCCTCTAGTGAAAATATTATGCTCCAGGCTCTGCTCCATGATATCAATCATCTGCTCCAGCTTCAGGTTATGTAATTGTATCGCCTGGCGGGTGGTTAGGTGAATGTATTCCAGCGAATGCTTTTTTACCATATCATAGATAAAGCTTAAGGTTGAATAGTCCACAACACCGGACAATACCCGCAATCTAATCATAAATTCTTCACCGCTGCGCTGGGCATATACCCCCATACCGCCGGAAGCGGCCTTAAATTCTGCATTTGTTATTTCTTTCGTAAGAAATTTCTGCCCCTTTTCTCTAAAACCGGGAATTTCTTTTCTTAGCTCTTCTTTTAGGCTATGAATGGCTGTGTCCAAATCCTTTTCCTGTAATTGACTCATGTTAAGACTCCTTTTCCTCTATCTGCTGTTAATGATGCATTCTTTCATTCAGTAGGATACTACTTCTCTTTTTGAATATCTATTACAACAATCATTGTAAATAACCCTCAACTATTTTCCTGCTTTTTCTGTATTATAATTCTTCTCTATTGTCCTACTTCTTCTCTATGATTTCTATGTTTTAGTTATAGCAATACCGGACCGCTTTGTCAACCATTTTATCCTATCTCACAAAAAGAGAAGTACCTATAGAATAAGCACTTCTCCAATCAATACGTTTATTATATTAAAACCTATGATTCGAGTGTCAAAAGTCATCAAAAACTTTTGCAATGAATCTGTGTGAATATATATCCATTCATATTCATTTCAAGACATAAACCCGACTTTTGACACTCGAATCAACCTTTTATATATTAAAACTCATACTGTCTTAATACCCGATACCCTAAGGATGGACCTGGGTATCCGATTTGACTCCAGCTAAAGGGAGCATACTCCAACACCCGGTCATTGGGCGGTGACAGTCGTGTGGTTCCATATCCATACCATTCAGAGTAATAGCCCATCATAGTAGAAGCTACCAAAGAATTTACGGAGGAGCTGATCAACACCGGATTGTCCTTGAAGGGCTGGGGTATGGTCTCGGCTTCGGCCAGAGAAGCCAAAAATTCATTTCCCCCGAATAAACCGGCTCCTCGGTATACATAGTCCAGCATGGCAGCTGTAGGCTGAGCCATAGGAACCTCCAGACTATCCAAATTAATCATTAAGTATTCATCGATCTGGGCATCCAGGGCTCCATAATATTGTATAATTCCATAAAGGTACGCAAGCTCCGGTGATCTGGGAATAATATCATTCACCAGATATTGAAAAGGTGCCCGTACACCTTCTGCAATCGTATAATCCTGTACCGTTTCACCTTGATCCATTTATTAATACCTACTTTAATTCCTACTGATCTTGATATATTTATATGAAAAAGGAAGTGAAAAGATGAATACTACCTCACTTCATCAAATTCCACACCCCCTTCCTCTTCCCTAGGGTGTCCCTGAAAACTGCTTACGCCCGGCCGATTACCCCATTTGTATTAGGCAAGGTACGATTTTTTTAACTTAAGCTATTTTACCCTAAGCTGTTATTAACTTAAGCTATTATTAACTTAAGCTATTTTCACCTTCCGCGTTCTGGTTCCTGAGAATGGCACCGGAATATATGCTACACGAATTGTAGTTGTCAAGGTCACCTCATGCTCTCCCTTTGATAACCCACCCGGACAAGCAACGAATACGGTTCCCTGCTCGCCATATTCCCATTTGTAGGTGGTTACCGTCTCCAGCTCCTCCAGCGTAAAAAAATCTTTCCCATCGGGACTAAAGTGGATATTCTCCCTGGCTACCTCTGTTCCATCTACCGATACCTTAATATCATGTATCATTGAGCAGGGAATCCCACGATAATAGGTAATCAGGGTTTTCAGCTGAAATCCGGTTATCTGTCCGTTTTGTTCTGTATTTTGACAGGTTCCTTCTGTGAATACATATGCATCAAACATGCTTCTTTCCTCCTATCTTTAAGCTAACATTCATCGGCTCCAAAGCCGCGGGGTGACGGATGTGAATCACGCCTTACCTCCATTACAATTCCCCTAAATATTTATTCAGCATCCTTTGATGAGCAATTACATTCTCCTTATCCAGAATCGGAGTATCCGGTAATGCAAAACGATTACCTTCATATTCCGTTGAGATATAACCTTCATATCCTGCTTTATTTAGATAGTGAACCACTTCATCAAACGGGATAGAATATTCCGTACCTTCCTCGGTCATCTCATATATCTTGCCATGGATATGCTTGATATATGGGATATAATCATCTAATATATGATAATTGCTCATTTCGTAACCCGTACTAAAGAGCACATATTCAAAATCATTGTTGTTTTTAATTAAGGTCTGAAGCTCCTCCGGGAACATCTGCCCTTCCTGTTTATGCTCAGCAAAATATCTCTTTGGGTCCGTACCTGCTGCGAATATGTTATCAATATACCGAATCACTTCTTCACTGGTTCCCAAGAACCGGAAGTAGTTGGTGGAAACCCGGGGATGGCGTTTGCAAAAGATTCCGGTATCTACCGTAAGACCGACATATGGGGAATTTAATCTTTTCATTACATTTAAGTACGCCTGGGTATGAGGATCATCAAAGCTCATACCGGCGTGGATTTCCAGGGTTAAAATGACCTGATACTTCTCTGCATAGATCAGAGCAGGTTCAATGATTTCCGCCGGCGTATTTGATACCAGTCGAAGCATTGGAAAACCAAGACGGTGTGCCAGTTTGATCTCCTTGATCAGCAAATCCGTGGATTCCTTCCTGGTTAAGGTACGATTTTTATACAGGCAGGTATTAATGAATACATCATTGCAAACCAACGTTGGCTGATATTTATTTACTAGCCTGTCCCATTCCGCTAATACCTCCTCGGAAGGCTCCGGCGTTCCCTTCATCATTTGATCACTGATGAATTCCATTCCGGCACCTAGCTCCTTTAGAAACTGAAATATTTGATCTAAATTCATCTTGCCTCTTGCATATTGATCCTGAAGGCTATACATGGATACGGATCGTTTTATTTTGCTCATCTTTTCCTCCTTGCTATTCCTATTCTAAATAGCTCTTGTTAAAGAAATAAATATGTCCAGTCATAAAAAAGGGCTTTCGCAAAATCCAGCTGCATTTTACGAACCCCCCTTTCATAACCTCTGTTAATTAGAACTTGATTTCTTTATTCCCTGCTGCCGCTTTATAAATTTGATCCAGAACCTTTGTTACTGCAAACGCTTCCTCCGGTTTAACAAGTGGCTCGGTATCATTGATAATTGCTTCTAACCATTGTTTTGCTTCAACAACACCTTCTGCAGAAGCACCGCCTTCAAAATACGCGATGTGACCCGCCTTGGAAATGGTTTCTTCCATCAATAGACCATTCTTCGCCTTGTTATAAATCAGTTCATTGGTTTGGTAGCTCATTCCGGATTTGATTTCTGCACCGGATTTTGTACCGCATAAGGTTGTGCAGGCTTCTCTAGACTCAGCTACATTTAATGCCCACGCTGCTTCCAATACAATGGTCGCACCATTCTTCATCTTAATGAAGCCGATGGCAGAATCTTCTACTTCAAAGGTTGCAGGATCCCAAGGTCCGAACATATTGCCTTCAAAGTTATCACGCATTTTCTCAAATACAGAACCGGATACGGAATCCACTTCGTAGTTCCCCATACACCATAGGGTGATGTCGAGAGCATGAGTACCGATATCGATCAGCGGTCCGCCGCCCTGCAGTGCCTTATTCGGGAATACACCCCAGGTAGGTACAGCACGTCTTCTTACAGCATGCGCCTTAGCATAGTAAATGTCTCCAAGCTCTCCAGCCTGACAGGACTGATGCAAGGCCTGAACTTCCGGCCTGAAACGGTTCTGATAACCGATGGTGAACTTCTTACCGGACTTCTTCCAGGCATCAATCATCTTCTGGGCATCTTCTGTGGTATGAGCCATAGGCTTTTCACAAAGCACATGCTTCCCTGCTTCAAAGGCTGCAACAGCAATCGGAGCGTGGGCAACGTTTGGAGTAAGAATATGTACGACTTCTACCTCTTCATTTGCTAACAGCTCTTTATAATCTGTGTAAACCTTCGCATCTGCTATACCAAATTCTTTTGCTGCTTTCACAGCACGCTCTTCCACAATATCACAAAATGCTACGAGTTCATTTAAATCAGAATTCTTCTTAAGTGCTGGAAAGTGCTTATTATTTGCAATACCGCCACAGCCAATGATACCTATTTTAACCTTTTTCATATGTTACCTCCTGGTAAATTAATTATTTTCTTCATAGGATAAGTATATTAATTTAACCCTTTCTCTTCATCCTATAATTTGTACGGTTTTCATTATATTTTTACTTATTTCTGTCCTTACTGTTAACATAGAGAAAGGAGAAACAAAAATTATATACGAATTTTTGCTTCTCCTTTGATCCTGTACATCAGCCTGTTGGCTTTCGCCAGACATATCTCTTCTATTCGTTTAATCAAAGGCATACAAGGCCTTCTTCGGTTTCACCGGCAGCACCTCATAATCAAACCAGCTAACCTCAGCACTGTTAGAACATACCTCTCCATTACCGCTTGCATAGATTCCAACAAGAACACCAATGCAGCCACCGATCACCTCGGAGGAAAGCAGCTTCACTTTAGCGGTGCCAAGTAAGGTATAAGCTCCCTGAACACCATAATAAAACTCATAATCGTAACGATCTGCTACAATTTTCAGCTGTAATTCGCCTTCTGGAACTGGCTCCGAGATGGTCTCTGTCACCAGATCAAATACTGTCTTACGAAGTAACACTACCTTTTTGTTTTCCCTCTGAGTCAATACCATTTCATAATGACCATGTCCCATATGCATCAATGCAATGCCTGCCTCTTCCCGGTCCTTTTCCGGTTGAAAGGATAGGGATACTTCCATTCTGCATTCAAAATCCTACTGGCGCCTCCCGATAAATGCAGGCGTTGCATTATCATTCAAGGAGTATTGATTGCCCGTTAACATTAACTTATTACCATTTAACTGATAATCCTGATAAAAGGTTCTAAGGAAGTTCCATTCCAGCCCTAATTTCTCCCCCTCAAATGTAGTGTGAATTGTAGAACAGTTCACATCCGGCACTCCGCGACCTAGGGTCGAATGTCCATTAGTGTGAAATGCAGAGCATTTCACATCCTGTACTCCAAGACCTGCAGACAAATGACTGTTCGTGTGGATATGCTTCTCCCTGACAAGTGGTATTTGGGGCATCCCAGCTATCTTCATCTCTTCTGTGGGAGCCTTTCCTCCGTTAACGATTGGCCAGCCATTCACCCATTCAAAAGGAGCGATGCCTGTCTCACGTCCAAGATGATGATAGTACTGCTCTGTTAAGCGCTGGCATAAGAATACCATCCACCACGTTCCAGCTTCTGTTTCTACAATGTCCGCATGTCCCAGTGCACTTAGGGACGGATCATTTTCATCCATCGCAGTCAGAATCGGATTATGGGGACAGCCTTCATAAGGTCCCCATATCGTTCTCGATCTGGAAATGGTAACTCGATGACCCAGCTCCGTACCGCCCTCCGCCAGCAGCAAGTAATAATACCCATCTATTTTGTAGAGGTGAGGTCCTTCGGGGAAGCGGCCTCCGCAGCCTTCAGAGATCACTTTGCTTTCTGTTAAAAGCTTTCCCGTCGTAATCTCTATCTCTGACATCTGAATTGCTGAACGGTTAACTCCATCCTCTCCGGTAATATTCTTAGTACTGGTATAATATGTCCTGCCATCCTCATCAAAGAATAAGGATGGATCAATGCCTCCCTGATTCATCCAGATCGGATCTGACCATTCTCCCGCCGGATTCTTTGCCGTAATGATGAAGTTACCGGAACCATCGGGGGAAAATGCACCCGGGTGGTTAACATTGGTGCTGGTAATGTAGAAATTACCTTCATGATATCGGATCGTCGGTGCAAAGATCCCTCCATTCGGGTTGCACCCAGCAAAGTCCATCTGGGAGGGTCTTGATATTCC
>JAEWMZ010000303.1 GCA_023392995.1 Bacillota bacterium | reverse complement strand
ACACAAAAAGTTATTACCATATTGGTAATAACTTTTTAAATCCAAATCTAGTATATTCCATGCTGGAAATTATATACCATCAGGTTATGCTGTTTGTTTTTTGCATAGCCCTTGGCAATGCATCCTTTGCATTTTTCCAGGGTTCATCTGCATAGCGGTAATCAAATTTGTTGATAAACCATTCCAAATCATCTCTGACACGCTTCATATTTTCAAGATATGAGCGGTTTAGCTGGGTGAGAAACTGATTCAGCTCTTCTCCCGACAGCTGCTTCGAAGCCTCAGAAAATAATTTACTGTAATGGGCTGTACAATAACCCTTGCCAGCTCCAAATTTATTCCGAAAGGCCTCCTCTGTATGATACAGATAGAATATTGTTGCAATATATCTTTGGAAGGTGCCGTCGATCTTATTACAAACAAAGCAGCTGCTCTGTACTTGATCCAGATAGCCGATGAGCTTAGGTGTCTCCTGCTTCTTTTTAAAGAGCGCAGGTGATGAATATTTTATTCCTGAACCGGCATGCTTTTCAACATCTGTCACTAGCTTGTCCATATGGGATTTTAAGATCAATGCCAAGCCTAGACGATTTTGATTCAAATATAATTGACCTAAGTGTTTTTCGCAGAAGCCAAACTGTGAAGTAGCTTCCCTTATGTCGTCTTCCATATAACTGGGTCCCATGGTAAACTCGATTGCATTCTCTTCCAACGTCTTATACATGATACATACGGGACACTCACAATCAGCCTCAAAGGCTTCCTTCACCGGTATCGTAAACAACTTCTCTTTCAAACTTAAGCCCTGCCTTTAATTATTCTTATTCTCACGCAGCAATTCCTTAATATCTCTGGCTTTCTCCTTAATACGTTCATTGGCATCCTTGGAGATTAATACTCTGGAGATCCAACGGCTGGAATCATCATATTTGCCCACCCTGCGTGCTAATTCAGCCATAAGTAAGGTGATTGTTATTTCATCCATACCACATAGGGGAAAGGACTCTTTACTGAAGGCTTCATCGAAGCCATCATAGGCTTTTGATAAGAAATCCAGTTCTTCCTTCGCAAGTGCCTCCAGCTGCTGCTTGTAGTCCGGCAGTTCTTTCGCTAGATTTTCTGCCTTTCCTCTGAGCACCCAGGCGGTTTTCAAGCAAGTATATGCTTTTTCCGAGGTCTTGGCCTTCTTGACGATAGAATTTACCAAAGCCAGCTTGTGTCTGGCAATCGCATCGTCATAAGTAAAAATGTTACCGGATTCCTTTAACCCTCGAAAGGATGCAGATATATTATTCTTCACCAAAGTTGCCTGTGCTGATGTGACATATTTAAAAAAGCGGTTTAACGCCGCAAAGCCACACTTTGGGCAAACAATAGCGTCATATTTCAACGGATCCATATTCTGATAGATCGGTCTTAAGTCTGTATTCAGGCTTTGTAATTTTACTTTTCCAGACTTTACAGTTTTTGATTTAAATTCACTGTCACATACAGGACAAGTAAAGGTTTTGTCAAATATCACATCCTCTTCCGAGAAAGCATCTTTCTCCGGTTGTGCAGTGCCCTTTACTGCTTCCTTTTCCTTTGCTTCATATACATCCATTCCAGACAGATTACCAAGGCCGAATGCCTCTAATCCTGAAAATAAATTCGCCAAGATTAATCCCCCATTCCTTTGTTTATTCTTTCACTCTGCTTCTCTTTTGTCGCAGGTTACTCTGGCTTATAGGAACTCTTCAGGGAAACAATTCGATTAAATACCGGTTTCTCAGAAGTAGAGTCTTTCATATCCAAACAGAAAAAGCCCTGTCGTAAAAACTGGAAGCTGTCCGGTGCCTTAGCGCCTGTTATACTTGGTTCTACATAGCACTCCTTTAACACAGTGATGGAGTTTGGATTCAAATTAAGACTTCCATCCTCGTTATAAACCCCTTTTGCTTCATCCACTATGTTCTCGTATAGACGAGCTTCAACCTGAACGGCAGTCTTTGCAGCCACCCAATGGATGGTTCCTTTTACCTTACGTCCATCATTGCTATTTCCACCCTTTGTTGCCGGGTCATAGGTACAGTGAACTTCTGTGACCTTACCGGTTTCATCAGTAACAAAGTCCTGGCATTTTACGAAATAAGCATTCATCAATCTTACTTCATTGCCCGGGAACAAGCGGAAGTATTTCTTTGGCGGCTCCACCATAAAATCTTCACGTTCAATATAAAGCTCTTTACCAAAGGGTACTGTTCTGGTGCCCATTTCAGCATTTTCCTGATTATTCGGTGCTTCCAGATATTCAATCTGATCCTCCGGATAATTTGTGATTACTAATTTTACAGGATCTAGAACTGCCATAATACGTGGTCTTTTCAGCTTCAGATCTTCACGGATACAATATTCCAGCATTGCATAATCAACAGAGCTCTGGCTCTTGGATACTCCGCACAGCTCCATAAACATCTGGATTGACTCCGGTGTAAAGCCTCTTCTTCGAAGGGCACTGATGGATACTAATCTTGGATCATCCCAGCCATCTACAATTCCTTCTTCTACAAGACGCTTAATATATCTCTTTCCTGTTATTACATTTGTTAAATACATTTTTGCAAATTCAATCTGCTTTGGAGGTATCTCATATTCCAGTTCCTTCACTACCCAATCATATAATGGACGATGATCTTCGAATTCCAAAGTACAGATGGAATGGGTAATACCTTCGATAGCATCCTCAATGGGATGTGCGAAATCATACATCGGATAGATACACCACTTATCTCCGGTATTATGATGTGAGATCTTTGCCACACGGTAAATAACCGGATCACGCATATTGATATTCGCAGATGTCATATCAATCTTAGCACGAAGTACCTTGGAGCCATCCGGATATTTGCCTTCCTTCATCTCCTCGAAAAGTCTTAAGTTCTCTTCAATACTTCTGTCACGGTAAGGACTGTTCTTTCCTGTCTCTGTCAGTGTACCGCGATATTCTCTGATCTCTTCTGCCGTAAGATCACAGACAAAGGCTTTTCCCTTTTTAATCAGCTTAATTGCTGCTTCATACATTTGATCAAAATAATCAGATGCAAAGAATAAGCGATCCTCAAAATCCCCGCCAATCCATTGTACATCTTTAATGATGGATTCCACAAATTCTGTCTTCTCCTTGGTGGGGTTGGTATCATCAAAACGAAGATTAAATTTACCACCGTATTTCTTTGCCAATCCATAGTTTAAGAGAATTGACTTTGCGTGTCCGATATGAAGATATCCATTGGGTTCCGGCGGAAATCTTGTAACGATGGATTTCATCTTGCCCTCTTCCAAATCCTTATCAATAATCATCTCAATGAAATTTTTAGAGACCTTTTCTGATGACTCCGGTTCTCTGCCCTCGATCATTTCTTTGTTTTCCATGAAATTCCTCCTGGTTATATATTCTTAGAAGCATCCATACCAATGCTTGTATTTTACCCAAATATACGATAATAAACTAATTATTTCCTTATAAAAAATAGATATCCTATATAATACCACAGTTCTTCACATGTGAAAAGCACAAAATAAAAAACCCAGTACAGTAAAATCGCCTCATAACTCTATTCTTTTCAGCATAATTAACAACGCCCATAACAAATTAGCCATATCGAAAAAGCTGCCTGCAGTGTCATATAAAACACTTCGCCAGGCAGCTTTTTTGTAATATTCTATTCTTCTTATTTCGTAATCATATGATTTAATTTATATGATTTAATTTATATGATTCAAATTATATGATTCAAATTATATGGTTCAAATTATATAGTTTCTATTTATATAGTTCGGTAAAAAATATGATCTCCGATTGTTCTGTAGTTTGAATATCTTTTTTTCACTCCTCTTGAGCTATATTTATTCGAGAAGCAAAGGTATTTTCCAATATTATTATTTCCTTCCAGCGCTGATTTCGCAGCTTTGGTTGCTTTGGTCATTGCTTCCCGCTCAGCCCTCACATTTTTTCTTCCAAATTTACCTGTGTCATAGGCTTTTAGAGCAGAGGCTAATGGACTTTGACCTGTTTTCCTGCTCTTAATCGTTACAGAAAACTGCACTGCCCATTTCCGATCATAGATAACACCCTTGACGGTTCTAGTATGACCGTAAGCTTTGCTATCCATTCTATTTAAAACCACATTCGCCACTGCGAGCATTCCTTTATAAGATTGATTTCCTGCCTCCGCGTAGACCAAGGAAGATAGTAATCTCAAATCCGACTTTGAGTAGCTAGCTTTTGCCGTAGCTTTCGCAGGGGTCTTTGTTGTACTTTTTTTTACTGTAGTTTTTATTGCCGTGGTTTTAGCACTTGCTTTTATAATGGTTTGGGCACTTGCTTTTACGTTGGAGCTTTTAGAACAGCTGGTATTGGCCGTTGCGGCTTTCACATTAAGGAGTACAGGAGTATCAACGGTGCTTCTCGTATTATCAGCCGCCGTAGCCATAACCTCTTTGACCAGATTAGATTCCTTCTCACCACTCGCGGCATCAATTATATTATCCTGGTTAACAATAGCATCTTCTTCATCGATTTGTATTGCCTGTAAAAATGCAATATTAGCTTCTATTTGGTTCGTTACTTCCTGTATCATCTTTGATGCCGATGTCTCGTATGTATCCTTTATCTCACTCGTTAACTGTACTTGATCGGTTCCTTGTATATAATTAGTCTCTTTTTGACTGTTCGTCTCTTGTTTATTATCAGTGTCTTGTTTATTACTTGTCTCCTGTATACCCTTCGTTTCCTGTATATCATTTACTTCTTGTATATCATTTGTTGCAGCAGATACTGTTGACGTGGCATAAAAAGTATATAAGGCTATCATGCACGTAAGGACGAGCACCTTCGCCAAATAATGATTCCACTGTATCCAATTTTTTAATAACATAACATTCTCCTATAACTATTAAGGTTTTCGTAATAATTATTACGCTTTTTGTAACATTTGTGTAATAATTATATCACAATGCCTTAATAAATCAAGTACTAATTTTTTGAGACCCTCCGTGCCCGACTAATTGCGACTTATTTCGTCACTGATAGCAGCATAAGACGGTATTATTTTTGTTTTCACAAAAAAGAAACATAGCATCAACAAAATGATCAACTATGTTTCTTCTCCTGTTCATTCATATAAACCTTTCGGTAATTGCGAAACTCATTAACTGAAGCTATTCTATACGCAACGGATACTGTATCGAAGCGGAAGCTAAGCCTAAAGGAAGCGTTGGACCGAAGAAACAGTATTTGTTGTGTATACAATTGCAAAAACTATATTGTAATTAATTGCCTACATATAACCTTTAACTCTCTACATGCTCTTTTCTGTATTTTGCTAAAAGCAGATCCAGCATGCGACCATAGCTTTTCACCCCATCTTCCTGGGCATTGGCTTTTAAGTAGGTATCATTAATATTATTTGATATAGCACTGACTGTGGTATCATCATACTTCTGCCAATATGCGGAATTCGCTCTAATGTCTTTTAGTACTCCCTCTGAGTAAATCTCTCGGATTTTAAAATATAAGTCGGGATTCTGATCATACAATGCATTCCCGGCGATCACCAGGGCTAGCATCGTACTGCTGTATTGTAGGTCTGCATTCTCTGATTTCATTCCTGCCAGATATGCAATAAAATTTGCCTCATCCTCTCTCATAAAGCCCCGCAGATGAGCCAGCTCATGCAACATGGTAACTGGAATATTATAATCCGGAATATCCGTATTAACATTCGCTTCTGTGGTAAAGGGGAAAAATATCCCTGTTATTTCCGTATATGACATAAGTTTTGACAAAAGTACTGGCTTGGGTGCCGCGTAAGAGCCTCCCAAAACAGGGTAATCCTCGGAAAGACTGGTAAAAGCCTCATCTGCTAATTTTGCAGTAGCATAGCTGCTAGAGGATAGCTGAAACACCCCATCCTCATCTCTGCCTGTGGTCTTATCCCGAAGGTTATTTGCCTGAATTGCCAGGCTCCTTGTTAAGGCATATAGCTCATCTTCTGTGGATTCCTTAATCTCTAAGTTGGAATAGGTACTGAAGGTAGCACGATAATAATTAATTCCTGCCAGCAGGGTATATGAAAATAGTATCACACTTACCAAGCATAATACATTTAATATACTTTTTAGCAGGAATTTTCTTCTATTCTCCCTGCTATTCACCATTTTTATAATAAAAGTAAGGATTCCCAAGAGACATAAGACCGGAAATCCGAATATAATAATCTCCGCAATGGAAAAGGGGACGAGTCCGAATAAGGTTGATATCGGCTGTGAAATCCATTTATAAACATGCTTTGCATAGATTTCTTCAGCAAAATAACGATTATTTCTTGCCAGTAAATTCAAAGCGAAAGAAATAGGAATTAGCAACAATATGTAACTACGTTTGTAAAAGAATAGCTTCTTCATAGAGTTGTCCCCCGTAAGTATTACTTTATAGTTACCCGTACTTTATAGTACCATTATTCGACGTGGCTTGCAAGAAAACGCTTACCATAAATACTAGGAAATCACAGCCATACTTCCCTTTATTAAGCTAAAAAGGGCAGGTTTCCCTAGCTTAGGAACCTGCCCGGCTAACCTTTTTGTTTATTGAAGGTTTATTTATGAAACGAATCCATTCACTTTAATTACTGATAATACAAAACGTCCTCGTTTGTGAATGGTGTCTATTACTAAAAATCGGCTGCTTATAACTTAGGAACAACAGCACCCTCATAAGTGTCTTCGATATATTTCTTAACCGTATCGCTTTGAAGAGCTTTTAGCAAAGCCTTAATATCTTCTCTGTCTTCATTTCCCGCCTTCACTGCTATGATATTGCCATAGGTCTCAGCTGCAATTGAATCCTTACCTTCAAATGCAATGGCGTCCTGAGCTACATTTAGACCAGCCTCAATTGCGTAATTTCCATTGATAACTGCCATATCAACATCCTTTAAGGAACGTGCCAGCTGAGCAGCTTCAATTTCAATTACTTTAATATTCTTTGGATTTTCCACGATATCATTTTTAGTGGCACTTAGTCCTGCATCTTCCTTCAGCTTAATCAAGCCGTTAGCCTCCAGCAGTAAAAGCGCTCTTGCCTCATTAGAAGCATCATTAGGTACAGCAATCTGTGCTCCATCGGTTAATGCGTCAAAGGAAGCGGTCTTGCCAGGATAGATACCATAAGGCTCATAGTGAATGATGCCTGCGGATACTAAGTCTGTGCCATTCTCCTCGTTGAACTGATCCAGATATGGCTGATGCTGGAAATAATTCGCATCCAGATCTCCGCTGTCAAGTGCCAGGTTCGGCTGTACATAATCCTGATACTCAATAATTTCAAGCTCATAGCCCTCTGCTTCCAGGGCAGGTCTTGCCTGCTCCAAAATCTGAGCATGAGGCGTGGTGCTGGCACCAACTACAATTTTCTTATCTACCTTATCCTTGGTTCCACAGCCAGTGAGCGCTGCTCCCGCTAAGGTCAACACGATTAATACTGCAATAATTCTCTTCATAATCTCCTCCTTTTTCACTACCAAAGCACATCTTACAATCTCTTTACCGGGGAAAGGCTTTCCTTTGCCGCAAAGGCAAACCTGGCGTTCCAACCGGCAGCTTTGAGCTTGCAGGTATGCTCCGAGTGGCTTTTTATAAACGTTTATCTGTACGTTTCATCCAGTTCTCGCCAAGCTCCTGAATTAATTGTACAATTAAAACCAAAATAATGACTGTGACAATCATAATTCCTGTCTGGTATCTGTAATAACCATATCGGATTGCAATGTCACCTAAACCACCGCCGCCAACAAAGCCCGCCATGGCAGAATAGCTTAAAATCGTTGTAACAGCGATGGCAGCTCCAATAATGAGGGATGGCATCGCCTCTGGAATTAATACCTTTGATATGATATTCATGGGTGTCGCTCCCATACTCTGTGCTGCCTCGATTACACCTTTATCCACCTCTTTTAAAGAAGACTCTACCAATCTCGCGATATAAGGGGCGGAACCAATAATAAGGGGTGGTATTACTGCGGAAGGTCCTAAGGTTGTTCCAAGAATCAGTCTGGTAAATGGCATAACTGCAATTAATAGAATAATAAAGGGAACGGATCTGACAAAATTAACAACAATGCCCAACACCTTATTCAATGGCACGAAGGGTGCAATGCCGTCCTTATCTGTTACTACTAACAATACACCTAAGGGTAAACCAATGGCATATGCAATGAGTGAAGATACCACGGTCATATATAAAGATTCCAGTATTCCCATTCCTAGCATTTTAACAACGGCTTCACTGAACATCGCCCTTCACCTCCTCATATGGTATCTCATTGATACTAAGATAGTTCATAATACGTTTTCTTCCGGTTTCATCGTTGGGAAGCTGAATTACCATCTGCCCGAATGCCCGCCCGTCAATATCCTTGGTGTCGGCAAATAAGATATTAACAGGTGTCTTACATTCCAACACCATATTTGCAATCACCGGTTCAAAGGAGGTTCTTCCGTCAAATATAATACGGCATTTATGCTCTCCTTCAAAGGTATCTATGTGCGTATCGCTTGAAAATACCAGCTGCTTTGCGATCTTAGACTTCGGTCTTACAAATACCTCCTCTACTTCTCCAAGCTCAGCGATATGACTTTGATCTATAATAGCAACACGGTGACAAATTTCTTCGATCACACTCATCTCATGGGTAATAACAATTACTGTAATTCCAAGCTTCTGGTTGATCTCTTTCAGAAGATTGAGTATGGAACGGGTGGTGGTGGGGTCTAAGGCACTGGTAGCCTCATCACAAAGCAGCACCTTGGGATTGGTGGCTAATGCTCTGGCAATGGCAACACGCTGCTTTTGACCACCGGATAATTGTGCGGGATAAGCCTTCGCTTTATCAGCCAAACCCACGATCTCCAGAAGCTCCAGAGCCCTTTGCTTCGCTTCTTTTTTTGGAACTCCGGCAATTTCCAAAGGAAAACATATATTTTGAAGGGCATTTCTTTGCATCAGCAGATTAAATTGCTGAAAAATCATCCCCATGGACTGTCTTGCCCTTAATAGTTCTCTTTCCGGAAGAGTACCTAGATCAGCCCCGTCAAATATCACCGCTCCGGATGTAGGCTTCTCCAGGAAATTAATACAACGAACCAAGGTACTCTTTCCTGCACCGCTAAGGCCGATAATTCCAAATATCTCACCTTGATGAATGGTTAAGTTAATATCCTCCAGCGCTTTTACTACGTTATTTTTACTTTGAAATACCTTGCCCAGCCCTACAAGCTGAACGATCGGATATTCATTATTCATGACCCACCTCCACTTAAATTCCAATACCCTTTTTCCAATATCCTTTTGCTATTATTAATCCCTCTTGCCAAATCCTGCCAAACTATGATGCCCGGTAGCTCTGTGACCACATTCAGCTCCTAGATCTCTAATACCAGCTATTTCACAAAAAAAGCAGGACAGCCTCGATAAGCTTCCTGCATATATTCACTATTCCCGCGGAGAAGTCTTAGCTCTCCTTGTGCATCATGAAAACATCACATTCACTTATCATGTAAATATGGAATACTGGCATGCTGCACATACCGCACATATTAAAACACATTGCCTTGAATGTTGTTCTCATAATTGTTTCCTTCCGCAATTTCAGATATATCTACGTCTTTCGTAATGTCGATAGTATACTCTAGCATCCGCCCCTTTGTCAACGATTTTTTCTCATTACCAGAGCACCAATGTACTCCGTTAAAAAACACAGTTTCCCGGAAGCTATTCTTCTCCTATAAGCAGGGGTGCTTTGGGATTATGGCGGAGACAATTCTGCATAATGGACTTATCACTATGATTCGCATAGCAATAGACACAACCATGCCTACAGGTGTTATATACTCCAATATCAACACTTTGTATGCAGGTGCAGCCAGCTCGTTGACTCCGATCTGCTTTCGCAGAAATTGAATGTCCGCATATACTTTCAATTAATTCTCCGTCGATACAGGCCGCTGAGCGAACGCCTGCTTCTTTTAAGTTCTCCTGCTCGCAGCAAGCTCTAAGCTCAATCTCATACTTTCTTCCAATCGCTACAAACTCTTTTGCAACCAGCCTCATATCTTGACCGGAAACCGGCGAAAGCATACTTTCTTTTACTTCTTTCCTCAGCTTTTTATAGGTATCGCAGAAACTAAAATCACAGACCTTGGTATGTCCCTGTAATTCACGGCATAACTGCTCAAAATGCTCAACATGGTATTGTATCGTAAGTTCCTTATTGATTATGATCGGATCATACCGCCATACCATTCGCTCTCTCCCAATCCTTCCTGAGAGTTCTTGAAAGGTTTTCACCAGTTCCTTCTTATGACGAATGTTCCTTTCGATCTCCTTCCCATAGGGGTTTAGGGTATATTGAAAATAATAATGGTATCCCATGCTATCGATCCGGGCCAAGTACTTCATTAAATTCGTAGGATCTTTCGTCCAAAATACAATACATTCAATCTCCTCTGGATTTAAGTTAATCTTACGGATTTGATTATAGTTCATTGGGTTTCTGGTTAGTACCTGCCCTTCTTCAAGGCGATTCATAAACCATTCGGAATAATAGCTTGGAATATCTGTTCTTCTTGATGCTGATAAGATCATAGCTTCACCTTTTCCTTCAGTATTCCATAGCGAACTCTGCCGCTCTGACCGCATGGATATAAGCTGTATCAAATAAAGGAGTTTCGGTATCCTCCTGCTTAATTAACAGTCCTATCTCCGTACAGCCAAGAATAATACCTTCTGCTCCCTGATCTGCTAATGCTTGAACAATCCTCAGAAAATCTGCTTTCGATTTTTCTGATAAATGCCCCATACAAAGCTCCTTATAAATAACGGAATTGATCAATTCCATATCCTCTTCCCCTGGGATTAAAACCTGCAGCCCCTTTTCTATTAACCTTGATTTGTAGAAATCTTGTTGCATGGTATATTTTGTTCCAAGCAGCGCAACTTTTTCTATCTTGTTTTTAATCAACTCATCCGCTGTCGCATCCGCAATATGTAGGAT
>JAEWMZ010000379.1 GCA_023392995.1 Bacillota bacterium | reverse complement strand
TATTATTGAAACAATTTTATCAACTTCTTCTAAGAGACATACCATCATATGGGATAAAAGCTGGGAGAAATGTAAAAAATCCTGTAGAAAAGATGCGATTACATGCATTTTTTGTACAGGATTTTATGTTTTCTCAAGCAGTAAACTAGATTATGAGGCATAATGATACCAATAACGAAACCTTATTGAGATTGATGCCTTTCAAATTACAACACGGATCGTTTTACCAACTGTTGTATTGACTTCCTATACCAATGTCTGTACCAGCTTCCTGCACCAATGTCTGTACCAGCTTCCTATACCAATGGCTGTACCAGCTTCCTACACCAATGTTTGTACCGGCTTCCTACACCAATGTCTGTACCAGCTTCCTACACCAATGGTTGTACTAGATTCCTTTATCAACAGCTGCATCAATCGCAGGTTATAGAACATAGTTCAGTAATAGAGCTATATTTAATCCCGCTACAATAAGACCTATAATACCCAGAAGAATCTTATTCCGAAGGGAGTTAGCATGCTTGCCCATAACCTTCTTTGACGAGGTTAGATAAATCTGAAGAAAGATGGAGATCGGCAACTGGATGCTTAAAAACATCTGGGAATAGATCAGTCCCTTGAAGGGGTCTTTAATAAAGAAGATTGCAACTGCGGATAGAATTAAGGTAAGAGCAACACCTGCCTTGGTATGATCATCCTTTATGTCATAGGGTTCCTTATACATGCCGGCAAAGATACTTCCTCCCGCCATACCCGCCGTAATGGAAGAGGAGATGCCAGAAAATAATAGTGCAATGGCGAATACAACGGAAGCTGCGCTTCCCAGTAAGGGCTTTAGCATTTGCTGTGCCTGTCCTAGCTCACTGACATGCAGACCGCCCGTAAAGAAGGTTGCCGCAGCAACAAGAATCATGGCACTATTGATTGCCCAACCGATAATCATGGAAAAAAGAGTATCCAGAAATTCATATTTAAGCTGTTTACGAATGACAGCGTCTTCCTGGAGATTCCATTGACGGCTTTGAATTACTTCTGAATGTAAGAATAAGTTATGGGGCATTACGACTGCACCAAGAACACTCATGATGATAGGAATAGAGCCTGACGGAAAGCTTGGTATCACCCAGCCGGGAACCGCCTCATTCCATTTTACCTGCACCATACAAAGCTCAATCAGAAAGGATATACCGATTAGGGATACAAAGCCCATAATGATTTTCTCGAGCCGCTGATAGGAGTTAGTGAAGAGCAGAAATAATACCAAGGCCAGCACTAACACAGTACCGAGCTTAATCGGAATACCGAACAGCATCTGAAGGGCAATGGCACCGCCAAGTAGCTCTGCTAAAGACGTAGAGATCGCAGCTAGGATGGCAGTACCTAAAATAGGCTTACTGATGGAAGGCTTTAGATATTTTGCCGCTGACTCAGATAAACAATTCCCGGTGGCAATACCCAGATGAGCCGCATTATGCTGCAGCACGATCAGCATAAAGGTTGCCAGAGTAACCATCCAAAGCAGCTTATAGCCGTAATCGGAACCGGCAGCCACATTAGAGGCCCAGTTTCCGGGATCGATAAAACCAACCGTTACTAATAAACCGGGACCAATATATTTAAAGAAATCTAATCTGGGTTTATGATCATTGCCAAATAAACTTTTCATAAAATAAATGCATTAGCAAAGATGTGATATAAAATCATCCTCTGCTTCATCCTTTCCTTGCGTCATTGAATAGGGTAATTACAAAGTGATAGAATCGTAGAGATTTTGAGCTTCGTAATTACTATATTTTTGTTTTATACAAAATTATATTATTTTGTCATTCACTAATATAGTCCAAATTCATGACTTTGTAAATAGTAATTATTATTGTTTTATGAAGTGTTTAAGGCGGAGCATTCAGCTCGGTATAAGCAGTTCTCAGACACACCCTAGCGTTATTTAATTAATCTGAGAAAAGCGAGAGAAATCAGTATGGCACCGCTTAACCAGGATAAGCCAAAAGGGATTTTGTCACTTATAGTATGCCCTAATAACTCTCCTGTCTTTACTGCCAGCGTACTCATGATGAGGGAAGTTAGGATAACAGCGGGTATGCTTACATTCGCAAGTGCAGCGCCCACACCGGCTACCAGACTATCGATGGATAATGCAATGGCGAGGGATAAGGCCTCTCTTGGTGAGAGAATTTTTGAATGATCAACATCTGCCTCGTTGGGATTTGCATAGATGTTTAATATGAAGTTAAGATTAAGCATACTAAATTTAATTTGCTTGTTAATGGTAGTATGTTTATCAATGGCAGTTTTTATCAGATTATCCAGAAGCTTGATTACGCCTAAAATAAATAAAATTCCAAAGGAAACCAGATGCAGTACACTGCCGGGTATATAAGCTTTAAGGAATGTACCCAGTAAAAGAGAGATTCCTAATACGATGGTACAAAGGAAGGAAATTACTTGAACTGAAATCATTGGAATTTTAATTTTATTGCTGCCGTAGGCAAAACTCGCAATCAATGCATCTGTAGATAATGCAGTTACAAAGACGACTGACTCAATAAGTCTTATGATTGAATAATTCATAATGCATATCCTTAGATGTATCATCGTGATTATTCTATGAGAAAGGAATGTACTAAGTTACTGATTTCTGAATAACGGGTCATTTCAACGGTATCTTTATCTGGGCAATGGGATACAAAGAGGAAAGGATTGACGATGAATGTCTATTAATGGTAAGATAAAACATAGAATGATTCATCATATTTCGACATAAAAAACCAAATAATGTCAAATGATAAAATGCTTAATAAAATCACAGGGGAGATTTTTACAACATATGAATAACTGGTTTTCGGAGGGCGGTAAGAGGAAGAAGAAATATACTCCCGGTATCTTATACATAGCGGGATTGGTGTTGTTGCTAATGGTATGTGCTGCTATTGTAAAAACAGATCAGGCAGGTATGATTGCGTTAGGTATTCTTTTCACATATTCAGCTATCTTTTTAGCAGTTTTCCAAAAACGGGAGCTCCGAAAGGAGAAAGAGAAGCTGGATGCTTCACAAGCAAAGCTGAAGGAGAATGAGACGCTTTTTAGGGCTATTTTTGAGCAGGCAACGATTGGTATATCTATTGGTCATAACGACAAGTACTATTTGCTGGATGGCACCAATGAGCCAAGTATTAATCCAATGTTTGAAAGAATTACCGGGAGAACCCGGGAGGAATTTGCATCGATAAGCTGGATGGATGTGACATATCCGGAAGACCTGGAGAAAGACTTAGGGAAATTCAAGCAGCTGCAAGAGGGTTTAATCGATACCTATGAAATGGAGAAACGTTATATTAAGCCCGATGGATCTTTAACCTGGATCAATATGATGGTATCCCGATTGAAGCTGGAAGGCAGTTCTGACTTCTATCATCTATGCCTGGCAACAGATATCAACCGGGAAAAGGAAATACAGCAGGAACTCTATCAAAGTGAGAATAATAAGTCTAATTTTTTGGAAAATCTCCCTGGTATGGCATATCGCTGCAATTATGACAGAGAGTGGACTATGCGTTATGTTTCCAGGGGATGCATTGATCTAACCGGCTATCAGCCGGAAAGTATTCTGGATAACTATGAGCTTTCCTATAATGATATCATACTTCCTCATTATAGGGATTACATATGGGAAAAATGCTCTCAAGTACTGAGGGATAAATCTCAGCTAAGGGAAGAGTATGAAATCAGAACCGCTTCCGGTGAAATAAAGTGGGTCTATGAACAGGGACACCCGGTTTATGATTCAAATGGCAATGTACAGGCTCTGGAAGGTATTATCATTGATATCACGATGAGAAAAGAACAAGAGCTTAAATTAAAGTATATGAATGAGCATAACAGCCTTTCCGGTTTATATAATCGGCGCTATTTTGAAACTGTAATGGAAGCGGAGAACAGTTCTTTTAATGCTGTTAATAAAGCGCTGATATTAGTAAATATACGTAAGTTCAATAAGATCAATCTTACCTATGGATATTATCAAGGGGAAAGGCTAATTCAGGCAATGGCAGATATGCTGAAGGAGATCTGCAAAGAGGATTATGAACTGTTTCACATATCAACGGATCGCTTTGTAATCTTGGTAAAGGATTATCAGGAGTCAGCCAACTTATCTGCTTTGTGTGAAAACATACTTCAGAAGGCTCAAAACATTCAAGTTGTTAGTAATTTCCAAATCAATATGGGGATTTTGGAGATTACTGATATGACAATGAGCGTAGAAAATATTCTGAAGTTTGCTTCCATTGCTGCGGAGAATGCAATTAAAAGTCAATCACTGGATTATTGCTTTTTCAGCCATGAGATGGAAAAAAGTGTTCTATATAAGGAAATAATCAAGGAGGAGTTGACCGAGCTATCAATTTCTGATCAGGACTCTAATTTATTTCTGGCATATCAGCCCATTGTGGATCTTCGAACGAATAAGATATATGGTTTTGAAGCATTGGCACGTTTTTACAGTGATAGGCTCGGGGCAGTATCCCCGAATGTGTTTATTCCCATTGCGGAAGAGGAAGGACTTATTGTACCACTGGGGAATAAAATTATACGGCAAGCCCTTCGATTTTTGAAACAGCTGGAAGAGCAGGGGTTAACCGGGATCACACTTTCCTTTAATGTATCAGCGGTGCAGCTGCTGCGGGAGGATTTTGTAGAGGGACTGGATGGCTATATTAAGGAGGCTGCCGTGAATCCTAACAATCTGAATATAGAGCTGACGGAAACAGTATTTTCCAATGATTATGACGAGCTCAATCGAATCCTGGATCAAGTTAGTGGTCGGGGGATCAAGGTTTCCATCGATGATTTTGGAACAGGATATTCATCCTTGGCGAGGGAAAGAGAGCTGAATATCAATTGTCTTAAAATTGATAAATATTTTATCGATAAATTACTCTCTCTGGATGGGAAAGAGGCAATTGTTGGAGATATTATCTCCATGGCACATAAGCTGGGACAGGAGGTTGTGGCAGAAGGGGTTGAATATGAAAGCCAGAAACAATATTTGACAGAACATCATTGTGACTATATGCAAGGCTATTTATTTAGTAAACCCGTATCAATGGAAAAGGCAATCGAGCTGCTTTTGCATACCAATTTTATTTCAGAAACCGTGTAAGTTAGTATGAAGGGTGGTCAATGGAACACAAAGTCTTATTTAAGATAGCTTTGTTCAATACAGGACAGGCGTAGCTTCAGGAGGGGCGTACGTACCTATGTTAAGTCGCAAGAAGAATTCTGAAACAAAAGCAAGCATATCTATTAGAAGCAGAATCATTATCATTTTTTCGCTCTTTATCATGGGCTTTGCCATAACATTTGCAATCATGTATTATATCAATGGGATGGCACTGGCACAGGAAACCACTGAAATCATGTCTTATGAAATGAACCAGAAAATAAGTATGCAGATGGAGAATATGATAAAGGAGCCATTTCAGATCAATGAGATCAATCAAAAGCTAATTTCCTATGGCATCATTGATATTTCCAAGGAAAGTGAAAGGAATAAATTCTTTGCAAGTGTATTGCAGACCAGCGGAAGTCAAATTTACAGCTTTACTTATGGAACAGAGAATGGTGAGTATTACGGGGCAAGAAGAAATGAAAAAGGGATGCTCGAAATTCTGAAAAATAATGCCGATACCCAAGGACAGTCCTGGTATTATTCAGTCAAGGATGACCTAAGTGCGAATGAGCTGGTTATGCGTACAGAAGCATTTGATCCGAGAACCCGTGATTGGTATCTGAGCGCAAAGAAAAAGGGGGAACCAACCTACTCCTCTATCTATAAGCATTTTGTTATGAATGATCTTGCAATTTCTGCCTCATGGCCAATTTATGACAACAGTGGTAATCTGGAGGGTGTATTAGGAACTCATATGTTACTTACCGGCATTAATCAGTATCTGCAGAATATTGTCAATGAAACGGAAGGATATGCCTATATTATTGATAAAGATACAGAGGAGTTGATCGGAAATTCCTTTGGGATTGAGAACTTTACAATCTTAGAGGACGGAACACTGAAAAGAAATACGCTTTCCGGGATGGGATCATCAGAAATGATAAATGCCTATGATAAGTATAGGGAGATAAACGAAGGCCATTATTTTTATAAGGGCAATCATAAGAGCTATTACATAGAAGTCAGTGAATTTCATATCGAGGGTCTGGATTGGAGGATTGTATCTGCTGCTTCCAGTCAAAAATTCATGGATAGGGTGGTTTCCAATATACGTAATACGGTATTCATTATAATCCTTGTCCTATTAGCTTCTATCTTTGCATATTATATCACCACAGGCAGAATGATTTTGCCGATTAAGAAGCTTATTACGGCGATGGAGCAGCTGTCTTCCGGTAATTTATCCAGTCGGGTTGAGATTAAGCGATATGATGAGATTGGAACCATCTCTGATATGTATAATCAAATGGCAGATAAAATGAATCAATTAGTGAATAATCTGGAGGAAAATGTCCAGGAGAGAACGGCTCAAATACAATATTTGAGCTGTCATGACACGCTAACTGGGCTAATGAACCGCCGTTGCTTCGAGGATACCTTAAAAATGCTTGATACGAAGGCTAGTTTACCGATCTCGATTTTATTTGCAGATGTGAATGGGTTAAAAATGGTGAATGATGTATTTGGACATACTTCAGGCGATATATTATTAAAGAAGGTAGCAGAGGCACTTAGGCGTTCCTGTAGAAGCGAGGATGCGGTAGCCCGTGTTGGCGGAGATGAATTTATAGTTCTTCTACCCAATACAGAAGGGCGGGAAGTAAAAAAAATCGTGGAAAGAATAAGGAGCAGCCTACTTGACCAAAAGGTTAATAATATTAACTGCAGTATTGCCATTGGCTATGATACAAAGACCAGTTCTTACGAAGATATAGAAAAGGTTATGGGTAATGCGGAGAATGAGATGTATCAGGATAAGATCTTCATGCGTAAAAGCTTTGCAGATGATGCCATTAATACGATTATCCAGTCCTTACAGGAGAAGAATGAGCATATTAAGACCCACTCTAACCGGGTTGCCAAGCTTTGTGAAAGAATGGGAAAGAAACTTGGTTTACCTCAGCCGGAGATAAAGAAGCTACTGGACGCCGGACTTTTTCATGATATTGGGAAGATCGTTTTAGAAAATGAATTATTAAATAAAGAAAATCTGACGGAGAATGAAAGGCAGCAGCTGATGCAGCATACTGTAGTTGGCTATAAAATTCTCAAGTTATTTGACCATACGCTGGATCTGGCGGATGACGTATATGCCCATCATGAAAAATGGGATGGCAGCGGCTACCCAAAAGGGCTGAAAGGGTCTGAAATCCCCCTGAATGCCAGAATTATAGCTCTGGCCGAAGGCTATGATAACAAACTATCCAGGGTAGAGGAGCATACCCCCGAACATCTGGAACAGATACTATCCGAGCTAATGGAGGAAGCCGGACACAATTATGATCCAGAATTAACTAAGGCTTTCGTTGAAATGATAAGGAGCGATAAAAGTTAGGCAATTGTGAAACTCCATAACTGCGGCAATTTTTCATACAATTGATGTGGGTTCCTGAGCGAAACTTGCGCGGAATCAGCGTGTAGCCAAGGAATTTACATCAATTGTATGAAAAATTTCATTAACTATATCGTTTTGTAATCGCCTAAAAAGATAAGAGTTGACGAAAGGAAATACTTTGAAAATTTTAACAAGATGGAGTTGTTTTATTTGTCATATTTTGATATTATGTAAAAAAGTAGATCAAAAGTCCTATAAAGAAGTTAGGAGTCAGGAGTTGTAGCTGTCATGATTTATTTATCCGTATTGTCATTTTTAGCAGTATTTTTATATCTGCAGGTTGGGTTGAAGGCCATTCGAAAAGACAGGAAGTCTCATGTATTCCAGCTTTTCTTATGCTTAAACCTAAGTATGATGATTTGGTCCTTTGCCAGTGGATTTCTTTATCTGGCACAGGATAAATATGAATATGCTCTTTGGAACAAAGTAGGTGCCTTTGGTTGGTGCAGTTTTGAGGCACTTGTATTATACTTTGTTCTGATTCTTACGGATAATAAACTGGTCAAGTATTGGGTTATTAAGCTTCTGGTCTTAATTCCTGCTCCAATTTTTCTTTTTATGGTGCTTTTTCTGTTCGGGCCAGATATTAAAACGAGCCCTGTCATAGAAACTATATTTTATACCGGTAACTTTATATATAATTTCTCCTATCTAGCAATCAGTATGGTATTGCTTTATCGCTGGGGACTTCGGTCAAAGAATAAGCTCCGCAGGAAACAAGCAAATATTATAGTAATGAGCAGCCTGATTCCTTTTTCTATCGTTCTATTCCTTGATAATGTTCTGCCCTACTTTGGGGTGGCACAGCTTCCTTCTATGGGACAAATCATTACTGTTATCATGCTGCTAGGGGTAGATTATGCTATTATGAACTATCAATTTATGTCTATCTCTGATGCGGTGGTTACGAATAAGTTATTCGATGAGCTAACGGGACTCACAATATTAATTAATCCGGAAGGGTACATTATTAAAACAAATCAATATATAGAGAACTTATTGCACTATTCTCAGACCGAGATCAAGGGAATACATATCACCGAGCTTATTAAGGAACAGGAATTTTGTGATGTCATAAAAAGGAGTGATGTACTATATCAGCAGGTCAGCTTCAAGGAAATCGAGGTGTTTTCAAGCTATGGAATACCCGTACCCTTTCATCTGACGCTAGTGCCCATACGAGCAAAGGGTCAGATATTGCAAGGACATTTAGTTATCGGTGAGGATATTCGAATAACGAAGTGGTTGCAAGAAGAAGTAATAAAGAATCGGCAAATCAATGAAGAAATGGTGAAGCTGAATCATGAACTGAGGCTGATGAATGAAGTATTAATTAATAAATCCATCAAGGACGGGTTGACGGATTTATTTAACCATCAGTATATGAACGAGCTTTTGGAGGAAAAGTTAAAGAGTATCCAGATAACGGGGGAACAGCTATGCATTATGATGCTGGATATAGATCATTTTAAGTTGGTAAATGATACCTTTGGGCATCAGTCGGGTGATCGGGTCTTAGTTAAAGTGGCGGAGCTGATCAGAGAAAATGTCAGGAGCAGAGGTTACATAGGAAGATATGGCGGAGAAGAATTTATTGTAGTTCTTCCGGATACAGGGTTGCAAGAAGCAGCAGTGATCGCGGAGGAGATTAGAAGAAGTGTACAGGGATATGATTTTTCCCTTGCTCACCGACAGGTAACTCTAAGCATTGGTGTTGTAGAATATAACGGAGAGATATCCCATGTATTGATTAATAAAGCAGATATGCTTTTATATCAAGCGAAAAGCAGCGGCAGGAATAATGTACAATATCAGGCTATTGCTGATGAAGAAATGCTTACAACGTGATAATTAGGCAATTACGAAACAATATAGTTTTTGTAATTGTATACACAGCAGATACTATTCCTTCGCTCCAATGCTTCCTTCGGGCTTAGCTTCCGCTTCGAAACAGTATCTGCTGTGTATACAATAGCCTCTATTAATGAGTTTCGCAATTACCAAAAGTGATAATACATAGAAGGAACAAGGTGCAAAGAGCGACATTCCTCTAAATGTCTAGCCTTCAAAAGCTATTGCGAAAAGATTTTTTCCAGTATAGAATAGAGATAGGAATATTGTCGAAAAGAAGATTCAGATTACCTTAGAGGAGGTAATATATGATAAATAAAAAGAGAAAAAAGATACTCTCGATTCGAAACAGCATTATTATATATTTTACCGTAACGATGCTGACTACAGTTATTATTATCGGCAATATTATTTTTTCTAATTGGATTTCATCAACCATTGATATTACCAAAAAAACGGCTAGGGATATCAATTATGAAATCATATATCAGATCAATAATTATCTTGATACTTCAGAAAAAATCAATGAGGATAATTATAAATTGATAGAAAATGATGTTATCGATATGAATGAGGGCGAGAAACGCAATCCATTTTTAATTGGGATATTAGAGAATAACGCAGAATACATAGAGAGCTTTCACTATGCAACAGAAGAAAATGAGCTGTACGGGATTCGAAAAAGCGCGTCTGACAGCTTCGAATTGTACCAATATAGTTCGAATGCTGGCGGTATGGTTTTTTACACCTATAATGAAACGTATGGTTATCAGGGATACCGAATTAAGAAGGGGAGTTATGATGAGCGAACCAACGAATGGTATATGGCAGGGAAGAATGCCCTTCATTCTGTGTACTCGCCGGTACATAAACATCCTATATTGGAGGACTATGTAATATCCATAGCACACCCGGTTCTAAAGAAAGATGGAGCTTCTCTGCGAGGTGTTATATCGTCAAATATTCTATTATCCAATATTGATAATTACCTTGAGCAGCTGGTCGCGAACAATGAAGGCAGCGCTATTATTTTTGAACAGGATACAGGGGCTATTATAGCTAGTTCTTTGGAAGATAAAAACTTTAAGCGTGAATCAGACGGGAGTATAAGAAGATCTAGTATTTATGATGCTAATAACCTTCAAATTTGTCAAATCTACAGTAAAATAACGAGTGAATCACAAGATAAAACCCTGATAACAACCAAGGAAGGTAATTTGTATGTAAATCTTTCCCTCTACGGGGGCGGGGGATTGAATTGGGTAATCCTTTCTGCCATACCGGATGATATTTTTCTAAAGCATATTTATAAAAATATATGGATAGCATGTATTTGTGGAATAATTACGTTAATGTTGGCGCTAATTGTATATAATTTTATAGCGCGTAAGCTGATTAAGCCGATTAAAGCGCTTCTAACGGCTGCAGAACGATTTTCGGAAGGGGACTTAACCCAACGGGTTAAGGTCATAAGAGACGATGAGATCGGAAAGATATCTGCTGCTTTTAATACGATGGCTGATAAGATGTATGAATTGGTACATAATCTGGAAGCAAAGGTCAAGGAGCGTACTTTGGAGCTGGAGCAAACGAATGATACACTCAATAAAACAAAGGACGAGCTTTACCTTATCCTTGATTCTACGGCAGAGGGTATCTTTGGAATTGATCTGGAGGGAAGGTGTACCTTTTGTAACAATAGCTGCCTCGTTTTGATGGGCTATGAGAAGCAAAGTGATTTACTTGGAAGAAGAATGCATGATTTAATTCAAAGCAGTTATTTAAGAGGCGATCCTACCCCTTTTGAAGAGAGTAGGGTCTATAAAACCATTACCACAGGTGAAAAAGCTTATGTAACAGATGAGATATTTTGCAGAGTAGACGGTACCAGCATTGACGTCGAATATTATTCCTATCCGCAGTATAAGAATGGGAGGATTATCGGGGCCGTTATTACTTTTATGGATGTTACAGAGCGTAATAAGACAGCGGCACAGATAAGATATCTAAGCTGCCATGATACTCTGACAGGATTAATGAATCGAAGCTATCTGGAGGAAGCACTGATTATGAATGATACGGAGCATAATCTGCCCGTATCTATCATATTTGCAGATCTTAACGGCTTAAAACTGGTAAACGATGTATTTGGTCATGCCACCGGAGATAATCTTATTAAACGGGCAGGAGATATTCTTAAGAGATCCTGTCGTGCCACGGATATTATTGCCCGGGTGGGAGGCGATGAATTTATCATCCTATTGCCAAGTACATCAACAGAAGTGGCACAGCGGATCATCGATCGTATAAAATTAGAACTGCGGAAAGAAAGAGTGAATGAGGTTCAATGCAGTATGGCGCTGGGCTTCGATACGAAGACCAATCCATACCAGGATATTGAAAAGATTATGGTAAATGCTGAAAGTGAAATGTACAAAGAGAAGCTGAATTTAAGAAGCAGCTTTGCTCAGGATACCATATCGAATCTGATACGTTCTTTGCAGAAGAAGAGTATAAGAGAAAAAGCGCATTCCGAGACGGTGGCAATGCTTTGCAGTGAAATGGGTAAGACGCTGGGATTGCCGGAACATGAGGTAAAGAAGCTAAGAGAAGCAGGTTATCTTCATGATATCGGCAAGGTGGCATTGCAGGATGAGATATTGCTTAAGCAGGATTTGAATGAGCATGAAAAGCAGCAGATGCATTTACACCCGGTGATTGGATATCGTATCTTGAATTTGTTTGATGAGACCTTGGATTTAGCACCTGGAATCTATGGGCATCATGAAAAGTGGGATGGGACCGGATATCCCAAAGGCTTAAAAGGAGAAGAGATACCGATAATATCAAGAATTATCTCGCTGGTGGAAAGCTACGAGAGAAAACTGGCCAGATATGGGACATCCCAAGCAGGGGGTAAGGAAGCTGTTTTTCGGGAGCTTCGTGAGGATGCTGGAACAGTTTTTGATCCTGAGCTTGTAGAAAAGTTCATTCAGATGCTGGAAAAGACGGAAGCTGATTAATATAAATTGGCATTGATTAATAAGTTGGTATTGATTAATATAAATTGCTATTGATTAATAAGTTGGTACTGATTAATAAATTGGTACTGATTAATAAATTGATACTGACTAATATAAAGTGAATACTGATTAATATATAGTTGGATACGTTCACGGTAAATATAGGAGGAAAAGAAAATAGACGCTCTACCAGGGTGAATAAAACCTTGGTGGATAGCGTCTGTTTTTTGTGCGTTTTTAAATATATTCCTATAATAAATGAGAATTATTTAATAATTGGTTGAAAAATAAGAGCGAATAAAGTAAAATAACTAAAAAGAAGGAAAATAAAAAATAATTATTTGATTATATTTGATGTGAATTATTATATACTTGGAATTTGGCATTTTGTTTGAGGAAATATAATTATAGAGATAAGTTATAGATAACTACATCGGTTAATATAATAAAAGGTGCTTTCTAAAGCAACGAAGAAAAAACGGGGTGTCAAACTTGACACTACCGAATATAAGAAGGGAGAAAGGATATGGAATTACTAAGCTTAGCACTGACTTTGGAGGAGGATTTGCAAAGCTTCTACCAAAAGCAGGCGGAATTACATCAAGGAAATAGCTTGCAAATAGTATTTGAGCTATTAGCAAAGGAAGAGGAAAAGCATGTAGAGATATTAATGAGCCATGCAGATAAGATTGATATACCTCTTAGAGACAATGATATCCTTGCTGAGATTAGGCCAATCTTTAAGGAAATATCAGATTTTAAATCAGAGATTAAATTATATGCCACCCAGCTCGATGCTTATCGAATGGCGTTGGATAAGGAGATAGAGAGTCTTAACTTTTATAGGGATTTACAGAATAAATCCAGTGAGGAAGCTTCAAAGCAAGTATTTGGCTACTTGATCCAGCAAGAAGATAAGCATTGTATTATATTAGAGGAATTAGTAAAATTGGTGACCCGACCTGAGGAATGGGTAGAATCAGCGGAATTTGGCTTACGAGAGGAATACTAAAATACAAGGCATGAGAAATAAGCGATGGCTGCTGATACTGCCTTGCATAAAGTTCACTTAATCCGAGTATCGTGATTCAGTGAACTTTACTCAAGGCAGTAAAGGAAGCTAGTTCCTATAAAATTAACTTAAAGGAGGGATTGTTATTCGTAATATATTAATTGGTGGTGCTGCCGGGCAAGGAATAGAAACAATGGCAGCAGTATTACAGAAGTTTTTAAAAGACGCGGGCTTTTATGTATTTACAACGCGGGATTTTATGTCCCGCGTAAGGGGCGGTCATAACTTTACCTTGATTCGGTTTGGAGCTGAACCAGTCCTTTCTCACAGTGATATTCTGGATGGAATTATTGCTTTTGACGCGGCTAGCTTGGAACTCCATAGTGAAAAGCTAAAGCAAGACGGCTTTATCCTATGTGACAGTCAGTTTAAGACGGAGGATGGCCGCGCGATCTCTTTGGATATGCTAGCCCTTGCAAAACAGCTTGGGAATGTCCGTACGATTGGCAGTATCGCAACGGGAGTATTACTGAGGCTATTTAATATAGAGCCCATTCATGTGGAAGAAACCTTAAGGAAGTACATAAAAGAGCAGTATCTGGAGGAGAATAAGAAGGCTCTTCTGGAGGGTTATAACCTTGTTTCCGCTCGTTATACCGCAGCAGCAAAGGAGGTTAAGGAGCAAATCATAATATCAGGAAATCAGGCTCTGGCACTCGGTGCTATTGCAGGGGGAATTCGTTTTTACAGCGCCTACCCCATGTCTCCTTCTACGACGATTTTAGAGTATCTTTCTTCTAAGTCAGTCGATGCCAGCATCGTTGTGGAACAAGCGGAAGATGAGATTGCAGCAATTAATATGGCAATTGGAGCCTCCTTTGCAGGCGCCCCAGCTATGACTGGAACCTCCGGCGGTGGCTTTTGTCTTAAGGTTGAGGCACTGGGTTTATCGGGCATGGCAGAAATTCCATTGGTAGTTGCGAACATCCAAAGACCAGGCCCTGCAACAGGCCTTCCCACCAGAACGGAGCAAAGTGATCTTAAATTTGTAATATCCGCTTCCCAGGGTGAGTTCCCCAGAATGGTAATCGCCCTGCGAAGTCATAGGGATGCCTTTTATCAAACGGCAAGGGCCTTCTATATGGCTAAGAAATATCAGCTTCCGGTTATTTTGTTAAGTGATCAGTATTTGGCGGATTCCTATGCATCCATAGAGCCCTATGACATGGAGCAATTAAAGTACATACAGGAGCTTCAAAATAGTGCGGAATACGATCCGCCAGAAGGGGAATATCTTCGTTATAAGATAACAGAGGATGGAATATCACCTCTATTGATTCCGGGAAAAACGAAGAATTTTGTGACTGCTGACAGTGATGAACATAGTGAACGAGGCTGGATTACTGAGGATGCAGAGGTCAGAAATCAGATGATGGATAAGCGCCTTCGAAAGCTGGTTAAGCTGAGGGAGGAGCTGCAGGAGCCGGAATATATAGGTGGAGAGGTTTTTGAAACTCTGATCTTAGGCTGGGGTTCCACCTATGGGCCAATTCGTGAGGCAGTAAATTGCTTAAATCAAGAGTCACCCGGAACTTATGGCGCATTAATTTTTGGAGATATCTATCCTTTACCGGAGAAGCTTTTGAGAGAAAAAGCAGCGCAGGCAAAGAAGGTTATCAATATGGAACAGAACGCTACCGGGCAGCTGGCAGAGTTAGTCCGTGAGAAGACGGGCATTGTATGTGATGACAGCCTGTTAAAATATGATGGAAGGCAGATGTCTGTGGACGAAATTGTCCGCTTTATGCGAAAGGGGGTAAGGCCATGAGTAAGAGTAGTTTTAAAACCCATGAAACCGCCTGGTGCCCGGGCTGCGGTAACTTTCAGATATTGGATGGATTAAAGAATGCCTTAGAGGAGCTAGGTAAAGACCCCTATGAGGTTCTTATGGTGGCGGGCATTGGTCAGGCAGCAAAGCTGCCTCAATATATCAGTGCAAATTCGTTCTGTGGGCTCCATGGAAGGGCATTGCCGGCGGCGGTAGCCGCCAAGATGGCCAATGAAAAATTAACGGTCATTGTGGATACAGGTGACGGAGATTCCTATGGTGAGGGCGGCAACCATTTTATCCATAACATTAGGAGAAATGTGGACATCACTCATTTTATTCATGATAACCAAATCTATGGTTTGACTAAGGGGCAGGCCTCGCCTACCTCTATGGAAGGCATGGTTACAGACGTACAGGTAAATGGTAATATAAATACACCCCTAAATCCCGTATTACTGGCGCTTGCCTGCGGTGCAGGCTTTGTTGCCAGAGCCTTCAGCGGACGTAAGGAACACCTTACTGCTATTATGAAGCAGGCTATAGAATATAAAGGCTATGCCATGATCGATATATTGCAACCCTGTGTCAGCTTTAATAAGGTGAATACCTTTGCCTTTTATAATCAGCGGGTATATGAGCTAGGGGAAGAATATGATTCCTCGAATAAGCTTTCTGCTATGGAAAAGGCAATGGAGTTTGGTTATAAAATTCCCATCGGTGTTCTTTATAAAGAGGATAAAGCAGATTATCATCGGAAAAATCCAGTGTTAAGGGCTGGTGTACCACTGATTGACATTGACAGAAGTCCCGATATGTTAAGAGGTATTATGCAGGAATTTTCTTAGTTAACAGAGAAGAATAAAAGAATCAGGGGTTTCCATACATAGAATGAGAAAGCCCTGATTCTTTGTTCTTAAGTTTTATTATATCTTAATTGCCATCCATCAGAGAAGCGCAGATTGCATCCGCCAGTTCATTCAATGTCTCTTCCTGGTCAATTCTGAGGGTTGATTTAATATCTAAGGGTGATCCTATGATCTCCATTCCCTTCATAGTGCCTACGAGCTCTGTAATATTCTTAACGGCAGCGGAAGCCCAGGTATGATTTCCGAGAATGGATACCTTACGGTCTTTCATATTCAGCACGGCCAGCTCCCTTAATAAAGAATCCATAGGGAAGTATAGATGCATGTTATAGGTGCAGGAGCCGATTACCAGGTTACTATACTTAAAAATATCAGAAATAATATAGGAAGGATGCGTCTTTGACACATCATACATTCTCATATCCTTCACACCACGCTGAGACAGCTTCATGGCGAGAGCGTTCATTGCATTCTCAGTATTGCCATACATAGAGGCATAGACCAGTACAACCCCCCTCTTTTCTGGAAGATATTTACTCCAAAGATTGTATTTTTCAAAGATATAGGGGACATCCTCATTACGCCATATAAGGCCATGGAGGGAGCAGATCATATGAATAGGCAAATCACTCAGCTTCTTGAAAATACCTTGAACCTGAGTACCATAGCGGCCTACGATATTAGAGTAGTATCTTCGTGCTTCATCTAAAAATGAATTGTCGTATTCAACTTCATCCGAGAATAGATTTCCTGCCATGGCTCCGAAGGAACCGAAGGCATCTGCAGAGAACAGGATTCCCTTTGATATCTCATAGGTAAACATAACCTCCGGCCAGTGTACCATAGGTGCAAAATAAAAGCGCAGAGTATGGCTTCCCAACTCCAGCTCACTGCCGTCCTTTACCTCAAGGTAGTTAGAGGACATATCCAGGCTGTAGTATTGCTCCATAAACTGAAAGGTTTTTTGATTTCCGATAATTTTGACCTCTGGATAGCGACGTGCCAATTCTTCTATGTTAGCACAGTGATCCGGTTCCATGTGATTAATAATTAAATAATCAAGAGAGCGTTCACCCAATAAATATTTTATATTTTCCAGATATAAGGCGCTGATGGAAGAATCAACGGTATCTATAATGGCAGTCTTTTCATCCAGAATTAGATATGAATTATATGCGACTCCATTTGGCAATGGAAACATATTCTCAAAGCGCTCAATACGTCTGTCATTTCCGCCAATCCAATACATATTAGATGAAATTTCATAAACATTATGCATTTTCATTATCTCCTATCTTTCGAATGATCATATATATTATAATACCATTTAAATCATAGTTGTAAAGGTGCTAAATGATAATTAGGAGCATGCTATATGAGTTTTTTTGTCATTATAGAAGTAAATTAGTCACCAGAATGGGTAACAAAAAGAAAAATCAAAGCGGGAGCCTTTTAATCGTTGGAATCCATTAGACTAGAAGAATCAGGAAGTGGCTAGAAGAAAGAAGTAAAAGGAGAAGATAAAGAATCAAGGAGAAAATAAAGAATCAAGGAGAAAATAAAGAATCAAAGCGAAGCTAAGGAATCAAAGGTAAAAAGATATGAATGAGTAAAAAATTACAGAGCCGATAAAAGAAAGAGCTGCTTACTAGTAAGCAGCTCTTTAATATATATAGTTTAAAACAATTTATTATTCAGTAATATCAGCATACATGAAGAACCAGTAGCCGTAAGGTGAATGCCAGGAACCGGTGATCTTCTCGCTCTGTAACCAGAAATCGTTATAGTATGCAACCGGAACGATACCTGAATCAGCCATCAGAATGTCTTCTGCTTTATGAAGTGCTGCGGAACGCTTAGCAGGATCAGTTGTTGATTGAGCTTCAGCGAATGTAGTATCGAATTCAGGATTGTTGTACTTTGCATTATTATTTCCGTTTGTGCTTACCATGATTCCTAACATGTTAGAAGGATCACTGTAGTCACCAACCCAACCATCTCTGGAGGACTGATAATCACCTGCACGACGCATAGGAGTAAAGCTGGACCACTCAACAACTTCAACGTTTACAGTAATACCAAGTTCAGCCCATGCCTGTTGTAAATACTCAGCAACAACCTTGTGGTAACCTGCATCGTTAATAGAGTAGGTGAAAGTAGGGAAGCCTTTTCCATCAGGATATCCTGCTTCAGCTAAAAGTTTCTTTGCTTCTGCAAGGTTAGCATCAAAGTTTGCGGTATCAATATAAGGTTTTCCACCGTTAGCGTTATCCATGAAGCTGCTACCATCGGTATCAATCCAGCCAGGTCCCATGAAGTTGGAAGCAGGAGTGTAAGTACCCTGCATTAAGGTGTTAGCAACATAATCACGATCAATTGCAAGGCTTAATGCTTTTCTAACCAACGGATTAGTAAAAGGCTCAACTCCATTATTTAAATCTAAATAATAAGTTCCGATGATTGGTTCAACGTGGAACTCCGGATTACCCTGAAGGCTTGGAATTTCCTCAGTAGGAACATCCTTAATCATTAAGGCTTCACCGTTTTGATATGCAGTATAGGAAGAGTTAGAATTTTCGATTAACAGGAACTTAATGCTGTCAAGTTTAACAGCAGAAGCATTCCAGTAATTGGGATTCTTCTTCATAAGGATATAAGAATCCGGTACCCATTCAGCTACGTAGAAAGAACCGTTTCCGATATAGGTTTCTGCTTTTGTAGCCCATGCATCGCCATTTGCTTCAATTGTTGCCTGCTGAACAGGGCTAAGAGTAGCGAAAGCTGCAAGGCTTGGGAAATAGGAGCAAGGAGTGGATAATTCCACAACAAAGGTTTTATCATCTGGAGCGGATACAGCCAGAGCATCAAGGTTACCGCCAATTGCTTCAGCATAACCCTTTACACCGCTAAGAACAGTTTCAGCGTAAGGTGCAGCAACCTCAGGATCGCATACACGCTTCCAGCTATAAACGAAGTCTTTTGCAGTAAGAGGTGAACCATCAGACCATTTTAAGCCATCACGTAATTTGAAGGTCCAAGTTAAACCATCCTCAGATGACTCATAGGTTTCAGCAGCACCTGGAGCAATCTGGTTGTTCTGATCAACAGTTAATAAGCATTCATGAGAGTACAGAAGCATGTTACCAGCATCAACAGCACTATTTAAAGCTGGATCAATGGTCTCAGGATTGGAACCGATCTGTACCGCTAATTCTTTCCCGCCTGTCGCTGGGGCATCCGTTGTTGCAGCAGCTTCAGTAGGTTTGGTAGTATTTGTTCCGTTATTTGTGGTATCTTTGGTTGAGCAAGCAGCTAATCCAACAGTACTCATAACGAAAACAGTCGCAAGTAAAAGGGCAACTTTTCTTCTTTTCATAATCTTCCTCCTTTTAATGAGTATTTAGTTTTATTATATATAAACAATCCATACCAGGGGTACAAACTGCCATACATCGATGATTAATTTAGCTTTTCCAGGTGGTGACATGCCACAAAGTGTCCCGGCTTTGCTTCCTTCCACTCTGGTTCCTGCTGTGCACAAAGCTCAGAAGCATATGGGCAGCGTGTACGGAATCTGCAGCCGGAGGGAGGATTTAAGGGGCTTGGAACATCGCCCTTTAAAATTATACGCTGACTGGCACGAGCTGTATTAGGATCGGCCACCGGAATAGCTGAAATAAGGCTTCTGGTATATGGGTGCATATTGTGGAAGGTTAATTCATAGCTGTTTGCCAATTCCACTAATTTACCAAGGTACATTACACCAATTCGATTGGATATATGCTTTACTACGGATAGATCATGTGCAATAAACAAATAAGTCAAACCAAATTCAGACTGTAAATCCTCAAACATATTTACTACCTGTGCCTGAATGGATACGTCTAGAGCAGAGATTGGCTCATCGCATACGATAAACTCAGGCTCTACCGCAAGGGCACGTGCAATACCAACTCTTTGACGCTGACCGCCGGAGAACTCATGAGGATAACGATTTGCCTGCTCAGAGTTAAGGCCAACGCGCTGCAAGATGTTAATAATTCTATCTTGTCTGTCTTTTTTGCTATCAGCCAATTTATGAATATCAATTGCCTCTCCAACAATATCACCTACCGTCATACGAGGATCTAAGCTTGCGTAAGGATCCTGGAATACGATCTGCATTTTACGGCGATAAGGAAGCATGTCAACTGCTATTTTCTTATCATGATCATAGATCACTTTATCATCATAGATAATACGTCCGCCGGAGGGCTCGTATAATCTTAAAAGGCTTCTTCCGGTGGTGGTCTTGCCACAACCGCTTTCGCCAACGAGACCTAGGGTCTCACCCTTATTAATATATAAGGATACATCATCTACTGCTTTCAGATATTTTTTATTTTTACCAAATCCACCTAAGGGGAAATATTGCTTTAAATGCTCAATTTGTATCAATTTATCACTCATTTCTGCGTACCTCCTTCTGATTCCATACGAGCGGTGTTATTTTTACCCTCCATCTCGTTTTTCTGGTTCATCCAGCATTGAGCATAATGAATATCGCTGATATTAGATACCGGAGGCATTTCTCTTAAGCAGATCTTCATACAATTACTGCATCTGGGCGCGAAAGGACATCCCTTTGGCGGATTCAACATATCAATTGGTGTACCTTCAATCGGAACCAATCTTTCGTGCTCAGTTGCATCCATACGTGGAATGCTGGCCAGCAGACCCTTTGTATATTCATGCTTTGGTTGATAGAAGATATCATCTGTGGTTCCATATTCTACAATCTTGCCGGCATACATAACGGCAATTCGATCACACATGCTTGCTACGATACCAAGGTCATGGGTAATCATAATGATTGCCATACCTAATTTTTTCTTTAAATCTATCATTAAATCCAGAATCTGAGCCTGAATAGTAACGTCAAGTGCAGTGGTAGGTTCATCCGCAATCAGCAGCTTTGGCTCACAGGCCAGAGCCATAGCGATCATAACACGCTGACGCATACCGCCGGATAATTCATGGGGATACTGCTTCAAACGCTTCTCGGGCTCATTAATACCTACCAGGGTTAATAGATCTACAGCTCTTGCATGAGCTTGCTTTCTATTTGAGTCTGTGTGCAACAGAATTGCTTCCGTGATCTGATTTCCAATGGTGAAAACCGGATTCAAGCTGGTCATAGGATCCTGGAAAATAATTGATACTTCATTTCCACGGATTTTATTCATTTGTTTATCATTCATTTCATGAACCTTATGTCCATTAAACTCTAAGGTTCCACCGATTAATTTACCGGGATGTGCTGTTAAGCCCATCAAGCTGTAGGCTGTTACGGATTTACCGGAACCGCTTTCTCCAACAATACCAAGGACTTCTCCGTCATTCAGATGAAAGGAGACATCGTTCAGGGCTTTTACTTCGCCCGCTGGTGTAAAGAAAGAAAGCTTTTCATTTTTTATCTCAACTAAATATTTTCCCATTTTATCGCTTCCTTTCTTAATGTTTCAATTTAGGATCGAATGCATCGCGCAAACCATCACCTAAGAGATTAAAACTTAATATAATTAAACTGATCAGTAACGCAGGAGCAAATAGCAAGTAGGGATAGGTATTAATTCCATTAATCGCACTGCTTGCGAGACTGCCAAGTGATGGCAAAGGTACGGCAACACCAAGTCCCAGGAAGCTTAAGAAGCTCTCGGTAAAGATGGAGGATGGGATCTGAAGAGTAGTTGTAACGATCAAGGTGCCGATACAGTTGGTCAACAGGTGCTTGCGGATGATTCTTGCATTAGAAGCACCTAATGCTCTTGCGGCAGTTACGTATTCGCTCTCTTTTAACATAAGTACCTGGCTACGCACCATACGAGCCATACCTACCCAATATAATAAGGCGAAAACTATAAAAATACTAATTAAGTTAACACCCACGGTCTGTATCCATTTAAACACGGGCATTTCTGCTAAGGCATTCAAGGGAGCCTTCAGCGCAAAGGATAAAAGAACGATTAACAAAATATCGGGAATTGTATAAATAATATCGACAATTCTCATCATAATCATATCGGTTTTACCGCCAAAGAAAGCGGAAGTTGCTCCATAAATTGATCCGATTACAAGAATAATTGCGGTTGCGATCAAACCAACCAAGAGTGAAATACGGCTTCCCATCATAACGCGGATCGCATAATCGCGACCAAGACTATCGGTACCAAGAAAGTGAGGGAATACCTTTTCTCCGGCATCCATACGTTCAAGCTCCTTCACGGAATGAGTCAACGGTCTTAAATTTTCAGAACCCTTCACCTGTTGTTCATAGCTGTAGGGATAAAACATCGGTACAATAAAAGAGAGTATCATGATAAGTATAATTACAACCAAACTTATCATTGCTACCTTATTCTTCTTTAAACGGCGAAAACCGTCCTTCCAAAAACCTACGCTCTCGCGCATTGCTACCAGATTTTCCTTCTCGGCATCGGAAGCTGGAAGAAAATCATCCGCGTTCCAATTCCTTTGTAATGACATTGGATTATTTTTCATATTATATGTCCATGCATATTGCAAACATGTTTGCAATTCTGCTATTTTATTAACTTAAGCAGTCTGCACTTATCCTTTCCTTTATTCTATATACCATCTCATATATTCTTCGGGATTATTCAATGTTTTTCAACATTATTTTAACTTGATTCTAGGGTCTACAAATTTATAAACAATGTCTACGATTACATTGAGGATTACCATGAGGGCTGCCAGGAAGATGGTAGTTCCCATAATAACTGTATAATCTCGGTTTGCGATCGAACCAATGAATTCCCCGCCGAGTCCTGGGATCGTGAAGATCTTCTCAACGATGAAGCTTCCGGTTAAAGTATATGCCGCCATTGGTCCGAGGTAGGTAACGACGGGAAGGATAGCATTTCTAAGTGCATGCTTAAACAAAGCCATGAACTGAGACACACCTTTTGCTTTGGTGGTACGAATATAATCTTGTCCTAATACATCCAGCAAGGAAGAACGCATCAGTCTCATAATATATGCAGTAGGGTAAAAGGATAACGAGATAACCGGCATAATGTAATTCTTCCAGGAGGTTAAGCCTAGAGTTGGAAGTAACTTCAGCTTTACACCAAAGAAATACATTAACAGGGTACAGATAACGAAACTTGGCACAGCAATACCCATAGTAGAGATAACGCTGATCAGGCTATCCAGAATTTTTCCCCTGTGTACTGCTGCAAAACAACCTAAGGGAATACCAATCGTTAAGGATAACAGGATCGCAAGTCCACCAACTCTTGCTGATACAGGGAATTTAGAAAATATAATAGAAGAAACGGTACGTCCTCTTTGCTTTAAGCTCTCACCGAAATCTCCGTGCATCGCGTCAGTTATATATGTAATATACTGCTGAGACAGAGGCTTATCCAGGCCATATTTCGCTTCTAAGGCTGCTTTTGCTGCCGGGCTGATTGCTTTTTCTGAAAGAAAGGGACCTCCAGGAACCATATTCATTAAGAAAAATGTAATTGTACCTACAGCAAATATGGTGATAGCTGCAAGCAATAATCGTTTTAAGATATACTTAGTCATATGCTTACTCCTTTAAAATAAAAATGGCAAATAAATGACATCTTTGCCTGTTTTGATATAATTACTTATTTCACTATTCAATTAAACTCATTTGTCAGGATACTTTTATCATATATAAACCCACCTTTTTTGCATGAGAGACCAACGGATCGCTAAATGTACCGCGTTAGAAGATACGATACAAAGTGACAAAAAATGATGATATACGGATAGGCATCTTTGCCGTGATTGCAAAAATAATATCCTTATATACAAATTCCTGTAAAACATCATAAGACATGGTGCAAAAAGCGCATGTTTTAATTGTAAATTTATGCAGTATAGCGCATAAATATTAGTTATATACAAAAAATGTATAAGAGTAGTATATATCATCCTTAAAAGGATATTATAAAATTATATAATTGTCAAGTGGAAACAAATGTCCGTACTATACGGTTTTTCAAGTTTTTATGTTTTTTTAACAAATATGTCATAACTTTACAATATAATTGATATTATGGAGAGTTATGGCAGTTTTTTAC
>JAEWMZ010000320.1 GCA_023392995.1 Bacillota bacterium | reverse complement strand
TTTACTACCATCTATCCTACTATTTCTTTGCAGCCATCCATGCCTGTCTTAAATCTTCTCTCATGTCAATCACTGCCTGTCTTGATGCATCCGCATAGCCTTCCGCACCATATTTCTCATATCCCTTCACCTTATAGGCGGCAATAATTCCTCTGGAGGAATTTACAATTGCGCCCAAGCCGTCTTTATTGAAATATGGAGCCAGATCCTCTGCCTTACCTCCCTGAGCACCGTATCCGGGTACTAAGATAAGCGCCTTCGGCATAATTTCACGCAGCACCTTCCCCATCTCAGGGTAGGTTGCTCCAACCACAGCACCAATATAGCTATAGGAATCACCCATATGAAGCTCGCCCCACTCAGCAACCTTTTGTCCCACAAGCTCATACAGCGGTCTTCCATTCACCAATTGATCCTGGAACTCACCGCTGGAGGGATTCGAAGTCTTTACCAGAATAAATAACCCCTTTTTCTCTTCTTTACATACATCAATAAAAGGGATGATACCATCCGAACCCATATATGGATTGAGCGTTGCAAAGTCCTCATCAAAGCCGCGGAAGCTCTGATCTCCAATTGTCACCTTACCTAGATGACCGGTTGCATATGCCACAGAAGTAGAGCCAATATCACCGCGCTTAATGTCACCAATGACAACTAAGTCCTTTTCTTTACAATAATCCACCGTTTTCTTAAAAACCTGCAAGCCTTCAATACCAAATTGCTCATACATAGCAATCTGAGGCTTAACTGCCGGGATTAAATCATAGGTTGCATCAATGATTCCCTTATTATACTGCCAGATTGCTTCTGTAATACCCTCTATATTCTCACCCTTATCCTGAAAGGCCTTATCAAGAATATGTTTCGGAACAAAGTCTAACATCGGATCAAGTCCTACTACAATGGGAGCACTGAGCTTTTCCATTTTTTCTACTAATTTGTTAATCATGTTAATACCAACCTTTCAACTTATGTTTATTAAATAATTGCCTGTTTGAACCTTTTATTACAAAGCACAGATCCAACCATCTAGCTTCCGCAGGAATTGCAGTATCCTATGCTACCTCTGAAGCTCATAAACCAGCTTTCCTGCAACGAAGGTATATTCCACACGCCCTGTTACCGTTCGTCCATGAAAGGGCGTATTCTTCCCTTTGGAGAAGAACATACTTTTATCGATCGTATACTGTTCCTCAGGGTCAATGATTGTTATATCAGCAATGTTACCTTCTCCCAGACAGCCACGGTCGATTCCCAGAATTTTAGCCGGGTTCAAACTCATCTTCTCCACCAGCTGTCCGGCTGTTAGATAGCCGGTCTTCACCAGTTCAGTCCAGGCCAGCGCAAAGGCTGTCTCTGAGCCGACAATGCCAAAAGGGGCATCTTTGCAGGATTTCTTTTTCTCTTCCTCTGAATGGGGTGCGTGATCGGTAGAGATCACATCGATGATTCCGTCCCTCAGCGCTTCCTTTAGAAACATTACATCTTCCTTACTTCTAAGAGGAGGGTTCATCTTATAATCAGCATCGTCCTCCGGAATATCCTCATCAGATAGGATAAAATGATGCGGGCATACTTCACCGGTCACTTTTAATCCCTCCTGTTTTGCCAATCCCACCATCCTTCCACTGTCTCTGGTAGAAATATGACAAATATGGAGCTGTGCACCAGTCTCCTTCGCAAGCAAAATATCTCTTGCCGTAATAATATCCTCAACTGCATTACAGATACCAGACAGACCCAGTTCTTGTGCTTTACTTCCGGCATTGATTGCCCCGTTGCCGGCGAGACTCTTATCTTCGCAATGGGCAAAGATGGGCAAACCAAACTCTGCTGCCTTCCTCATTGCTTTCGCGTAGAGCGCAGAATCCATTACGGATTTTCCATCCTCACTGAGAGCTACAATACCCGCTTTCTTCAGAGCATAGATATCGACCAGTTCCTTTCCCTCCTGCCTTACGGTAATGGCACCTACCGGCAGGACATTTGCCTTTGCTTCCTGTCTTGCCTTCTCAAGCACCAGCTCTACCACCTCAGGTGAATCTGTCGCAGGCTTTGTATTCGGCATAGGACAGATGGAGGTATAGCCACCGGCAACAGCCGCCCTGGCACCGGTTGAAATGGTTTCCTTGTACTCAAAGCCCGGCTCTCTTAGATGAACGTGGAGGTCTATAAAGCCTGGCATTACATATTTCCCAGTGGCATCAATGACTTTGAGCTCTTGGTTATTACCGGAATTCATAAATCCCTCGATATTCATATCCTTCTCAACCCTGGTAACTATATCCTTTTCAATCAGCAGATCAAACCTACCCTCCCGCTCAGAGGCAGGATCAATCACATATCCATTTTTAATTAATATCCGCATGTCTTCTCCATCTTATCTTTTTATTATGATGACTGGCAGGCTAAGGGCAGCACTATTTCTCATACAATTGTGTCCCGTGCGAAACGGTATCACCGTTTTCTATCCCAAGAGCCTATTCTTCCGGTTCAGCAATATAGCGAAACCGCTCCTTATAAAACTCGGCTTCCTCCAAATCTTCTAATACCCGATGATCAATGGTTCCTTCTAGTTCTTCCTTCACCATCCATCTGCTATCGTTTAGATCCTCCGAGAGAACCACTTCATCAAAGGTGACTCTACACAAATAACTGATTCCGATATTAAAGGTATCTCCGGTCATAAAGGTCCAGGTATAAAGAATTCGGTCAATTGTTGCCGGCAGACCTGTCTGCTCAGCAATAATACGCAAGACAGCTTTCTCCGGCTCCTCACCAAACTCTATCGCTCCGTCAATAAATCCCCACTGGTAGGGCTCCGAGATACGGTCATCGAACCATCGGCATACAACTAGATACTTATCCTCATATTGCACAACTCCCTTTACTAAAATCCTATACTTTTCCATACGCATCCTCCTTTTTCGGATTCAATTTGCAAAATTCTTGTTTACAGTATCAGTGAATCAGTATACCTCTATCCAGATGACGCAGACTAGCATCTATGTATTGTCTTGTTTTTAGACAATTCATGGAGTAGAACGGTAAATCCAGAAGGGTCTCTATGCATACCTATTCATTTTGACCGTAAATCTGACTTTGACATTTGAATTCTTTTTACAGAACGGATTTCTCCTCTTAAGTAGAAGATATTCTCCTTACACCCCGTTGCGAAGCAACTAATTCGCTTGTCCGGCTATATAATTAATAAACTGCTGCGCTGTTCTTCCTGACATTCCCCCATGATATAGCTCCCATTTATTCGCCTCTGCATAAAGTTCCTCATCCGTCAGCGTAATATTGCTATGACGTCTGGCCAAGGTTCTTACAATCTCCATAAATTCCTTCTTGGCTGGTGCAGAGAAATTAATTGTAACCCCAAAGCGAGCCACCAGGGACAGCTTTTCCTGCATGGTATCCGAACGATGCAGTTCCTCTGTCACCTCCATATCAGAGCGGTCATTCCAGGTCTCTCGAATCAAATGCCTGCGATTTGAGGTCGCATAGATTAACACATTATCCGGCTTTGTTTCGAGCCCTCCCTCAATTACTGCCTTCAGATACTTATATTCAATTTCAAATTCTTCAAAGGACAAGTCATCCATGTAAATGATAAATTTGTAATTCCGATTCTTAACCCTGGCTATTACTGCTGATAAATCCTCGAATTGATGCTTATATATTTCAATCATCCGAAGTCCATCCTTGTAATACTCATTCAAAATCGCCTTCACTGAGGTGGATTTGCCTGTACCGCTGTCACCAAAGAGAAGTACATTATTTGCTTTTCTACCTTCAATAAAAGCTCTGGTATTATCAATCAGCTTCTTTTTCTGAAGTTCATAGCCCACAAGGTCAGATAGCAGCACCTCTTGGGTATTGGTTATCGGGAAGATCTCCAGCCCTTCCTGCTGTTTTCTAATACGAAAGGCTTTATTTAAGCCAAAAGCCCCCACACCATAATCACGATAAAACTGAGTGACATGGTGAAAGATCTCTTCCTCATCACTCGAATTCTTTATCTGATCGCTCAGCATGCGAACTTTTTCACTTACATTCTTATTGTAACGACTGCTGTTCTTTTCAATTGCCTGATAATCGGAGATTACGGTAAAGCAATGAATCTTTAATGACTTCTCTAAGGGGGTGAAATCATAGTCGAACAAAGCCTTGAATATCTTAAAGTCATTCTTGGCAAACTGATTCACACTGCCTTCTTTTGCGCCTGTCTTTTCACAGGTCATACTAAAGGGATTTTCTGCTGTAGCAATTAGATATGCCAGATAGTTATGCCAAAGATTCTGATTAAAGCCATAATCCGTAGCAAGCTCCAGCAAATCATGAATAAAGGAATAGATCCTTGAAACTGTCTCTTCCTTCTCAAATATCCGCCTTCCTTCCATATCGGAAACCGAATCATGGTCTTTTATGATATCTGCAAGCTGGTATAGCAGGCAATTGTCATCCAGCCTTTTATATATAACTAATTTTGATATGAGACGATACATATTCTACCCCTTCCTATAATTCCTCAAGTCCAATCAGCCTGAGACGCTCTGAACCTTGACTAATAACGCGTAATTCCTCCGTAAAACCACTTCTTGAAAAAAGATAAATTAGCTCTATTTCTCGAACTGCTCCCTGTGCCAAGGTCAGCAAATCCTCGTAATCTGCCCGCTCCGCCATTCGCTTCTCCCAAAGGCACTTTCCGATCAGGTAATTTCCCTTCTCACTATGTGCCAGGATATCGATCGTCCCGTTCTTACCATACCATCTGTCCCACCACAGGAATTTCCCCGGAAGCCGCTCGTGGAGATTCATAAGCTTCAAGTATTCTGTACAGACATCAGCAAAGTATTCCTGAATATACTTCTCAAGTGCGGGTACCACCTTATGTTCATAGACCACATCTCCCTGATTTAGCATAATTTCAGATAGATTAGGAAAGACAAAACGATACCAGAAGTTGAAATAGTTATCCTTAATGCGATATAAGCCCTTTTGAACATGCTCCTTCCCTTCCTCATTCAAAGGAATTAGTTTTTCCACCAAATCCAGCTGAACTAAATGCTTTAAATACACACTTATCTTTGCCCGGGAAAAACCTGTCTTTCCATAAAGATCATTTAACTTTCTATTTCCTTCGGAAAGTGCGGAAAGGATCGTATTATAAACTGCCGGCTCCCGAAGCTCTAATTTTAAATATTGCTGGGTAGCCATCAGCAATCTGCTGTTCTTATTTAACATAATTGCTTTCAGGTTCTCTCCTATGGATCTGGACTCCTGCCATTCATCCAGATATTCTGGAATTCCTCCTAGTATTGCATTGATATGAATACATGTCTCAACAGCAGAATGAGGAAAGCGATTCACAAAGTCAATGAAGGTAAATTCCTTTAGTTTCATATACGAACTGATATAGGCAGCCGAGTATCCAAAGCTTGAAATCATCTCATTCTCAACCCAACGGATCGAGGAGCTGCACAGCACAAACATGACCGGATGCTTTTCGTCACCCAGAAGCTCTAAGGTTTTAGAAAACTCAGGACTATTCTTGATAATATAATGGAATTCATCCAAAACGATAATTGCTTTTTCAGCTTGTTTCCCAATGTAGTCGGAAAACATCGTCTGATATTCTAAAGCCAGTTCTACACCACTGCTATTCTTCATTTGCTGATTCATACGATAAAGCTGCAGCTTATGATCACATTCCTGCCCTTCATAGTAATAGGCCGCTGGCTTATCCTTTAGAAACTGGGAAATCAGAGTTGTCTTTCCCATTCCCTTTCTTCCATATAATATGACTAACTGGTTGCCGGGAATCGCATATTGATCTTCTAATAGTTTAAGTTCTGATACTCGCTTTACAATCATAACCTCACCTCAGTCCACTTCATCCGCTGTATTGCTCTTACTTTCTTTTGCTTTTTCTCGTTCTTACTATGTTTCGCTCTTACTATCTTTCGCTTTTACTATCTTTCGCTTTTACAAATTCGGTATCCCTGTTATAACCCAATTTTGAGAGAAGAAGTACAAAATAGCCTTCTGGGGTTATTCCTTGTACTTCTTCCTGCATAACATATTCTATTTACATTCTTTCCGGTGCTTCAAAGCCTAGTAGCTCGATACACTGAAGCAGCAGATCCTGTACCAGCGAAATTAACGCAATCCAGGAGGACTGTTTTACCTTATCATCTTCTGCAATAATCTTGGTATCATGGTAAAAGCTATTAAAAGCATTCGCCAGATCATAGATAAAGGAGCAGATTCTATGCGGCGCAAGCTCCTTATAGGCGGTTTGCAGCATCTCATTAAACTTTGTTATCTCTAACATTAATGCCTTTTCCGCTGAAGAAGCTGCCGATACAATCGTTACCGGAACCTCTTTATCAGGATTTAATTCCTTATACTTTGCCAGTATTGACTTTATTCTTACAATCGTATATAGAATGTAAGGACCGGTATCTCCCTCGAAGGAGGTAAAGCGATCCACATCAAAGACATAATCCTTGGAGGCCTGATTGGATAAATCACCATACTTAATTGCCGCAAGTCCTACCTGTGATGCAATCAGGCGAGCCTGCTCCTCTTCCATACTGCGGTTCTCCATGATTTTGCGATAGACATCCTCATTCACATTCCGTATTAGATTCTCAAGGCGCATTACACCGCCTTCTCTCGTCTTAAAGGGCTTTCCGTCCTTCCCATTCATGGTACCAAAACCGATATGCGTAAGTTCTGTATTATCCTTAATCAACTTAGTCTTTCTTGCACAGCGGAAAACGGTTTCAAAATAAAGCTCCTGTCGTTTATCCGTAATATAAATAATACGATCAGGTGAAAAAAGCTTCATACGCTCAACAATCGTAGCCAAATCCGTCGTATTATATAAGGTAGCGCCATCTGACTTCAAAATCATACAGGGAGGAATCTCCTTGGTATCCGTTTCTTCCTTAACATCAA
>JAEWMZ010000306.1 GCA_023392995.1 Bacillota bacterium | reverse complement strand
ATCAGAGCTCGAATCAGGGTAATTCCTGCATTACTAAGTACGACCTGTAACGCTGTTTGCGTACTGTTAATCAGCTTATCGCTTAATACCGAATCAAGAATCTGATAGAGGTGGGGAAGTACATTTTCCGGCGTTCGTTTTGATTGTGCAATCACCGTAGCTCCAATCTCCCACACACCAATTAAGCCAAGTACCCAGACGAAGGTCACCATTTTATTAGAGGTAAGGGCTTTTTTCACTTTTTCCATAATAGCCTTCCTTTCATATCTTTCTAAGCTTATAGATAATTGCGAAACTCAGAAACTTAAGCTATTGTATACACAACATATACTGTTTTGAAGCGGAAGCTAAGCCCGAAGGAAGCGCCCCCGCAAAGGAATAGTATATGTTGTGTATACAATTACAAAAACCATATTGTTTCGCAATTGTCTGTTTTCTAAACGCCTTCAAAGCTGTTTCTTACCTTGGTAACCAGTGCATTGAACTCCGGCGAGCTTTTGATGGATAAATCTCTTGGCCGCTTTAGGTTAATATCAACAACGGCGGATACTCTTCCGGGATGGGGGGATAGTACAACTACCCGGTCGGATAAAAATACCGCTTCCTGTATGTTGTGGGTTACAAATAAAATTGTTTTATTTGTCTTCTTCCAGATCCGCAGCAGATCCTCATGCAGCTTTTCCTTCGTGAATTCATCCAGAGCTGAAAAGGGTTCATCCATTAATAAAATTTCCGGCTGGATAGCCAGCGCTCTCGCTATACCCACTCTCTGCTGCATACCTCCACTTAGCTCGTGGGGATATTTTTTTCCGAAGTTCATTAATCCCACCAGCTCCAGCATCTTGGATACCCGGGCTGTTCTTTCCCTTTTTGGGATTCCCATCATCTCCATGGGCATACATACATTCCTTCTTACTGTTCTCCATTCATACAGCACTGGATTTTGGAAGACAATACCATATTTCTTCTGCAATCGGATTTCTCTTGGTGTTTCTCCTCTTACAGATATCCTCCCGCTAGTTGGCTGCTGTAAATCTGCAATTGTCCGAAGCAAGGTAGTCTTTCCACAGCCGGAAGGCCCTAAGAGTGAAATAAACTCTCCCTGCATAATTTCCAGATTAATATTCTGTAGTGCTACAACCGGTGCTCCACCTTCCTTATCCGTAAAGCTAACACCCAGATTCTCTACCGAGATCTCTACCATTTTTCTATAATCTTCCATTTCCTTTACATAAATCGTTTCTGATTTTTCTGCAACATCCATAATCCTGCTCCTTTCTTCCCTCATGTCTTTCATCCTTGTGAAGCTCAAAATGGCGTCAAGCTTTCGCTTTACGCCATTGTAAGTTATTGTTCACTATTCAACTATTACCATAATCGCTGGTATATCTTAATCAGAGCTTCCTTATTGACTGCTTTTATTGTATTGCCGGGACTTCCGCTTGCCAGAGCATCCTCTGCCATTTTGGGTATCACAGCATCAAACTCTTCCTTCTTAATTCCATATCCCGCAAGTGTGGGAATCTCACATACCCTGCAAATATCTTCTAATGCTGTAATAAAGGCTTTTGCTGCTATTTCCTCACTAGCCTCCTCTTCTGCCGCTCCAATTGCCTTCGCCATCGTCGCGAATCTCTCATAACAGCCCTCTAAAGCATAGGATAAACATTCCACGATCAGCATTGCATTTGAAATTCCATGAGGTACATGAAATAATGCACCAATGGGTCTGCTCATTCCATGTACAAGGGTAACTGATGCATTATTGATACAAACACCTGCCTCATAGGCGGCTATCAACAACTCTTCTCTCGCCAGCCGATCACTCCCATTTGCATATGCCTTAGGCAGATAACGAAAGATGCGCCGGATTGCTGATATTGCATAGCTGTCGGTGAGTGTATTGCCCTTTCTTGAGGTATAGGACTCAACCGCATGTGTTAGTGCATCCATGCCTGTTGCAGCTGTGATCGCCGGAGGGGCTGATATGGTTAAGGAGGAGTCCAGGATTGCAACTCTTGGTAAAAGATCATCTCCCTTTAGCAGCATTTTTATGTTTTTTTGAGTATCTGTTATAATAGTAAACTTTGTTGCCTCAGAGCCGGTACCTGCCGTTGTGGGGATTAATACGGTGGGAGGAAACTCACCCTTTATCTCTTTTCCCAGATAATCAGCGATACTTCCGGGCAGTACCGTCATTGCTGCAATTGCTTTTGCGCTATCCAGGGGGCTTCCTCCGCCGATAGCGATCAGGAAATCACAGTTTCCCTCCTGATATGCTTTGACACCCGCCTCTATCATTTCCACAGTAGGCTCACCTGTGATATCGTTGAATATCTCATATCCCAGGCTCCACTCCTCCAAATGATCGGTTAGTATCTTAAGGATACCTGATTTTGTAATAATTTTACCGGTTACGATGAATGCCTTCTTCCCCAGCTCCTTTATTACTGCTTCACCGCCACTTAATGCATCCGCACCAAAGATCACTCTGCCTGGTAATATAAATTGAAATGCCATCTTGGTTCCCCTCTCTCAACAAATTTCTAAAATAACAAAACAAGCAGCCGGAACGTTTTTAGTAGCTCCCTTGCTGCTTGTGTGATGTTTTGTATTCTGTTCTGATACATTAATTATTATAACTGTCCCTGTTTATTCTTATGCTATATTCCTAAGTCTTAGCATTGTATTACCATCATAGAAAAACGGAGCACCTGCTAATCATGTGCTCCGTTGCCCATCTGTTTCTTTATGATGTCTCATCTTATCAAACGAGAATTTGTTTTGCAATATGCAGCGTAACAAAGTGATCTGTGCATTTGCATAATTGCTGGTTAGGTGACTGTGAAACGCTATATTTGTTAAAATTATAAAAACTCTTTATCCACTTCAGACAATACTTCATCCAGTTTTGCCAGTTCTTCCACCAATTGCTCCTCGGTAATAATAAGCGGAGGTGCCACCAATATCATATTCTCATGGGTATAGGTCATAAACTTTCTTGCTTTCAGTTTTCCAAGCACCTTTCCCATAATTCCTTCGGGATCTCTGCCATATGGAACTAACGGCTCTCTGGTGTTTTTATCCTTTACCAGCTCAACCGCTGAGAACAGACCGATATAGCGGACATCACCCACACTTGGATGCTTTTCCTTTAATTCTTCCAGTTTCTCTCCCAGCACCTTACCTGTTTTATTTACATTTCCAAGGATATCTGCATCCTCATAATACTGAATACATGCTACTCCGGCGGCACAGGCAAGAGGATGACCACTATAGGTGAGACCACAGGACAGAAGATTATCGTCAAAATACTCTGCAATCTTCTTACTGACAACGACACCGCCCAGCGGTACATATCCGCAGGTTACACCCTTTGCAAAGGTCACCAGATCTGGCACCACATCAAAGTTTTCAAAAGCAAACATCTTACCGGTACGGCACCATCCCGTCATAACCTCGTCACATACCATCAAAATTCCGTATTTGTCACAGAGCGCTCTCACACCCGGCAGATATCCACGGGGCGGAATAATAACTCCATTGGAGCCGGTCACGGTCTCCAGCACAATGGCTGCTATGGAGGCTGTGCCTTCATATACAATCTGTTCCTCAAGCTTTGTCAGATAATACTTGGTGGCTGCTTCCTCACTCGAAAAGTCTATGGCTTCACGGTAGATGTAGGGATCAAAAAACTTGATAAACCCTGGGATACCAGGCTCCAGCGCATATCTTCTTGGTTCACCCGTCAGATTACCGGAACCGAAGGAGGAGCCGTGATAGCTGCGGTATCTGCTCATCACCTTATTGCGGCCGGTGAACATTCTAGCTATTTTAATGGCATTCTCATTGGCTTCTGCTCCTGCATTAGTAAAGAATACCTTTCCCATACTCTCGGGCATTAGATTGATGATCTTCTCGGCAAGCTCTGCTCTGGAAGCAGCAGCATAGGAGGGACCGATAAAGCAAAATTGATCCACCTGTTCCTTTATCGCATCTCCGATTGCTTTATTACCAAATCCCAGATTCATGTTAACCAGCTGGGAGGACATATCCGTATAACGTTCCCCATCATAATCCCAGAAGTAGATTCCCTCTGCCTTTTCTACAGGGATTGGGTTAATATTTCTTTGCTTACTCCAAGACTGTAAATTATACTGCATCGACTTGCTCTTGATCGTACTGCCCTGCATATGATTCTTCCTCCTTAAAAAAAGCAGCATGGAGCATTAACTGCCCCATCGCTGCTATCGTTCATAACAACCAGATTTCCTATCAATCAAATCTGTTGTTCACCTTATGTTAGTTGTTATTATAATTACGGAGTAAAACAAAATCAATTGATATACGACCAAAGATAATTGTGCAGATGCATAGTAACCTTCTTGCATATTCCATATTAACCATACCCGGTGCAAACAAGGCGCCTTATACAGCTGTCTTATAAGCAGCTATGGTAATCGTAAGTCATATCTCAAATGCTATATTTACGACAGAAGACTTCTGCTATATCATATCCTTCATAAATAATCCCATATAAAGCTTTACACGGTCATCCAGCTCTAAGGGATTGTACCCTGTAACACTTTCAATCTTTTTCAGCTGATTTGTAACCGTATTCCTATGGATATAGAGCTTCTCAGATACCAGCTGCAGACTTGTATTATTTTCAAAATAGGTCTTAAGCAGCTTGAGCAGCTCCGTAC
>JAEWMZ010000304.1 GCA_023392995.1 Bacillota bacterium | reverse complement strand
TTTACGAAAGTGAGCTGTCAACCGTGGAAAATATAACGAACAAGGATAAGAAAATTATGAATAAGGCTAGTATATCAAAGTTCATTTTGTATCAAGGTGAGACGAATAAGTTGGAGATAGCTACCAGGCTTGGCGTCAGTATGCCGACAGTCCTGCAAGGTGTAAAGGAGCTTATGAGAGATAATATCGTTGCAGAAGTCGGCAGTTATCAATCCACTGGAGGAAGAAAGGCGAAGGTGCTGTCAATCATTGGGACAACCAGGTACTCCGTAGGAATTGATATAACAAAGGAGCATATCAGCTTTGTTTTATTAAGTCTAAAGGGGGAATTAATTAAAACCAGCCGCATCCGCAAGGGTTTTGAAAACACGCTGGAATATAATGAATTTTTAAAGCAGCAGCTCAATGAATTTATCCTTGCAGCAAAAGTTGACACCGAGCGAATACTGGGAGTAGGAATTGCATTACCGGGAATTATTGACCAGGAAAATGAGATGTTAATGAAATCACATATTCTACAGCTTAGTAATTTTAGCTTAAGAAATATAAGTCAGATCATACCATATAACGTTAAATATGAAAATGATGCAAATAGTGCAGCCCGAGCTGAACTTAATTTTGTTGGTCGGAATGCAGTATATTTATCTCTTAGTAATACCGTTGGAGGAGCTGTTTATTTCAATAACTCAATTTATAAAGGTGATAATTATAGAAGTGCTGAATTCGGGCATATGATAATCGAACGGGACGGCAAGCAGTGTTACTGCGGGAAAAAGGGCTGTATGGATGCATATTGCTCTGCGAAGGTGCTGTCAGACCATACCGGGGATAATCTGGAGGAATTTTTTTCTTTACTGGAGGCAAAGGAAGAAGAAGCCCTAATACTCTGGGAGAAGTATCTGGAATACCTGGCCATATCACTGACAAACCTTAGAATGGCTTTTGATTGTGATATCGTTCTGGGAGGTTACATCGGAAGCTATTTGGCAAAATATATGCCCCAGCTAAGCAAAAAAGTGCAGGAATATAATTTATTTGAAAATGACACGACTTATTTACGACCCTGCAAGTACCAAAGGGAGGCCAGTGCCATGGGGATTGCCATGAGTTTTATCGAAGGGTTCTTCGATACCCTATAGGCAGAATTTTTTTCATATCCTTTAGTGGAAAATCTGGAAGGCATATCAATTTCATATTGACAAAAGGTCGGAAAAGAGCAATAATATAACTGCTTTAATAAAACACTTTATAAAAGAGGAAAGAAAGGGAGTAGATTATATGTTGCAACAAGTTATGACTGCACCGGGGAAAATTGAATTTAGAGAGGTACCTGTTCCAGCGATTACAGAGAACCAGGTCTTAGTTAAGATTAGAAACATAGGAATTTGCGGTTCCGATATTCATGTATACCATGGAGAGCATCCCTTTACCTCCTACCCAGTTACCCAGGGACACGAGGTTTCTGGTGAAATAGTGGAGCTTGGAGAGAAGGTAGATGGCCTTGCCGTTGGTCAGAAGGTTACGATTCAGCCGCAGGTGGTATGCCAAGAATGCTATCCTTGCCGCCATGGTAAATATAATTTGTGTGAAAGCTTAAAGGTTATGGGTTTCCAGACGACCGGAACGGCTTCTCACTTTTTTGCAGTAGATCAGCAAAAGGTTACACCTCTTCCGGATTCCATGCCCTTTGAGGAAGGTGCAATGATTGAACCATTAGCAGTAGCAGTTCATGCAATCAGACAAGCGGGAGATGTAACAGACTGTAATATTATCGTATTAGGCGCCGGGCCAATCGGAAACCTGGTAGCTCAGACGGCAAAGGGTATGGGCGCAAAAGGTGTTATGATTACTGACATCAGTGATTTACGCCTTAAGCTGGCGAAGGACTGCGGAATTGATTTTTGTGTGAATACAAAGTCAGAGAATTTAAATGATGCGATACTGAATGCCTTTGGCCCGGATAAAGCAGATATTATCTATGACTGTGCAGGCAACAATATTACCATGGGGCAGGCAATTCAATATGCCCGCAAGGGAAGCACGATTATATTAGTTGCAGTATTTGCAGGAATGGCAACGGTGGATCTGGCGCTTGCCAATGATCACGAGCTGGACATTAAGAGTACCATGATGTATCGGAATGAAGATTACCTCGATGCAATCCGTTTGGTAAATGAGAAAAAGATTCAGCTGCGTCCTCTTATTTCAAAAACCTTTGCTTTCGGTGAATATCTGGAGGCTTATCATTACATAGAGGCTAATCGTGAAACTACAATGAAGGTCATTATTAACGTGCAGGAATAAGAAGTTAGCTTACCTGTGAAGAACGAAGCATGGCAAAGAGCTGTATCCATAATCATGGAGCAGCAGATAAGGTTGAAAGCCGGCTTAGTACCAGAGGCGATGGTATTTCACCTAAGCGGTTATTTGACGGAAAGACCACGAAGGCTCTTAAAATGAATTTATGCTTTGAAGCATTCACCTTAAGAGCCGGATATGTTATAGTATAGTTGTTAAGGAATTCTAATGCATAAAATGTGTGCAGAAATGAGGTAAATTATGTATGATGTTGTTGCTCTGGGTGAGTTATTAATTGATTTTACGCCCAGTGGAAAAAGTGGTCAGGGAAATGATTTGTTTGAAGCAAATCCCGGCGGTGCTCCCTGTAATGTATTATCCATGCTTGCGAAATGCAAGAAATCTACGGCGTTTATCGGTAAGGTTGGAAATGATATCTTTGGTCACACGCTCAAAAATACCTTGAAGGAAGTTGGAATTGACGATACCGGCTTAAAGATGACAGATGAGGTTCATACCACTTTGGCCTTTGTTAAGATTGATGAGACTGGAGATAGAAGCTTTGCATTTTACCGTAATCCAGGTGCGGATATGCAGCTGACGGAAGAGGAAGTGGACGAAGAGCTGATCGGCAATACGAGAATATTTCATTTTGGAACTCTGTCCATGACTCATGAAGAAGTTCGCAAGGCAACAAAGAAGGCTGTTGCCCTTGCTAAGGAGAAAAACTGTCTGATTTCCTTTGACCCCAATTACAGACCACCATTATGGGATAGTGTGGACAATGCAGTGGAGCAGATGAAATTCGGCTGCTCGGTCTGTGATATATTAAAAATAGAAGAGGATGAGCTTGTACTCATGACCGGGCTTACCGATATGGAGCAGGGAGTAAAGCACTTGCAGGAGAACTATCATATTCCCTTTATCCTGGTAACCTCCGGTGCAAAAGGCAGCAGGGCTTACTGTAATCAGGAAAGTGTTTTTAAAGCGGCACTGGTAACAGACAAAACCGTAGATACAACAGGGGCAGGAGATACCTTCCTCGGCTACTGCCTTTCCTATATCTTAGAACATCCTATGAAAGAAATTACCCAGGAGATGCTGGAGGAAATGCTCCTGTATGCCAATGGAGCAGCTTCCCTGGTAACGACCAGAAAAGGCGCTATTAAATCAATGCCGACTCTTGACGAAGTGGAGCATTGGATTTCTACTTTCCGTTAAACAACAATAAAAGCAGATCCTGGAGGGAGCTTTCTGGCTCTAGTGATCTGCTTTTATTTATTTTACTTCCAGGTAGGGATTTTTAAAACTACATTGATTAGGCTTTATCTTTAAAAGAGAATTGCGCCCGGTACTGCTCCGGAGTAACGCCGGTCATTTTCTTAAAGATCCGAAAGAAGTACTTAGCATTCTCATAACCCACAGCCTTCGCAATGTTATACATCTTTTTATCTGTATGAAGCAGCAGCTCCTTTGATTTATTAATACGAATCTCGTTTAAGTAATCCACAAATTTCCGACTGGTCTTTAATTTGAAAAGGTGACTGCAGTAGCTTCGATTCATGTAAAAGAGAGAGGATACAAATTCTACGGAAAGATCCTTTTGATAATTATGGTTTAGATAGATCTGTATTCGTTCAATCACATCATCTACGGCATAGATACTTTTTGCCTTCAATAATTCTGCAATATTTAAGAAAAACTGCCGGTAATATTCCTTTATCTTATTCAGCTCAAAGATATGATTCACAATCGTCTGCATACTTGAGGTCTCACTGCCGGTTCCGGATTGATCCAGATAATAGTTCATCATGGAACGAACCTGTTCTGTCAGCTGATAACAATGATATTTCACATCATTTAAGGTACACTCCCGATTGGATTCGTAAAAATGAAATAAATGATCCACCAGCTGATCCACTTCCTTTGTCATCCCTGCTTCCAAACGGAACAAAAATTCGTCGGTTTTGGGCCACTCCAAAAATAAGGGCGTCATTACCTTTTCGTAAAAATAGTGTGAGGATATCGCGAGGGAGATTCTTTGACAGTTTAACGCATGAGAGGCTTCCTGATAAGCTTCATGCAATTCCAGTAAATCAGTATGCTGCAGGCTGATGCCAAAGGTTGCTATATTGTTGCTTTTCTGCTCTAGGATGGGAGTGACATCCTCGACCAGCTGGAGGCAAAGGCGCTTGCTGGTAATGGGAGATTTCTCGGGAATAAATAATATAATAATCCCTAGGTTCTCATTATTTAAATGGGACAAATAAAGAGTCATATCCTGGAAGGAATTTCCCGCCAGGCAATGGAGGATACTTTGTTGATCCAAAGGCTTGGTGGAATGTAGTACAGTTAGAATCAGATTGTGAGTATTATTAATATAATTAAGCTTTTTTGAAGTTATAGTAGGTGCTTTTCTATGATAGCCCAGGATGAGATTTTTTAGCATCTGCAGGTCGTATTCGTACTGAGCAGCTTCCTTCTCCTCCTCACTGGATACAATTTGATTTATAATCGCTTCTTTCGATTCTATCTTCTTTATGGCATGTAATACCGCATTCTGGATATCTTCGCCGGAAAAAGGCTTAAGAATATAGTCAACGGCATTTGCTGTGATGGCGTGCTTGATATAGTCAAAATCCTTAAAGCCGCTGATTACGATAATCTGTTTTTCCGGATAGTGCTTGCTCAGATAAGGCAGCAGTTCGCTGCCATTCATAACCGGCATCTGCATGTCAGTAATAATGATATCCGGGTTATACTCCTGAATGAATGCCAGAGCAGCTTCACCATTTTCAGCTTCTGCCACACAGGAAACACTTTCACGAATGGGTTCCAGCTTTTTTAAAGTTCCCTGTCGGGTGATTGCCTCATCATCAATTAGAATATAAGTATACATTAATCGCTTTCCTCCAATACCGGTAATTTTATCTCTATGGTGGTCCCCTTGCCTTCGGTGCTTCTTACAGAAAGACCATAGCCCTTTCCGTAATACAGCTCAATACGAGTGTGAATATTCTTAAGCCCGATGCTTTGTTTATCCCGGTGTCCCAATTCAGTAAAGGTAGCCTCCTGCTTTAATTTATTCTGAAGCTCCAGGAGCTGGTGCTCGTTCATACCTTGGCCATCGTCAGTTACTTCAATATAAAGATTGTTTTGGCTGATTCTGGCTGTGATATCTATTCGTGAGCCTGCATGACAGTACTTGAGTCCGTGAAATAGAGCATTTTCCACCAAGGGCTGCAATATCAGTTTTAGAACATGCTGCTTTCGTATTTCCTCGGGAATTTGGAGGTTCAGGTCAAAATTATCGCTGAATCTGATCTTTTGGATGGATACATAATCACAGACATGACCAAGCTCGTCTTGAATTGTGACCAGCTCACTCTTTGTTTTGATTGCATAGCGGAACATATTACCCAGGGACATAGCCATTGTTGCAATTCGTTCATTTCCCTCGATAAAGGCAATACTATTGATGGATTCCAGGGTGTTAAATAAAAAATGGGAATTGATCCAGGCCTCCAGAGATTTCATCTGGGAATCCAGAGTAATTAATTTGTTTTGATAATCTCTTTTAATGGAGATATTTAATTCATCCACCATGGTATTATACTCATTATACAATATGCCGATTTCATCATTTCGATCCAAATAACGGCCGGTCAGGGTTAAATGACTGCCATGCTGGGAAGCCATCTTATCACTGAGGTGGGTGATTGGCTTGGTCAGGTTGTTGGAGAAGATAATGGAGAGCAGAATAGCACCAGCCATACAGAAGATCGCAATGATCAGCAAAAGGACTTCGGTTAGATTATAGGCTTTGTATAATTCATCATAATTAAATACCGCTGACAGTGATAATTGACTTATCTTTAGATCCGTCTTTAATATTTTTTTATTCTTTTCGGTAAAACTACTCTTAATCTGATCCAGGTTGGTATATAGAATCTGATTGTTTTTCTTGTTTTCAATGGATAATAGAGTAATATCGGGCAAGGTATTAACCGTACTCAGATCAAACATAGCTGGATTACAGTCTATCATTAAGGTACCAAGAAATTCATGGGTATAGACATCGTAAAGACTTTTTGCAAAAAACAGACTGTCTCGTTTGCCGGTGAACATCGTATGCTCACCAAGATCGCTGATATACAATTTACCATTTAGTGCCGTGGTTTCTTCATACCATTTGGAATTAGCAGGGTTGTAACCGAAGACCAGATCACCATTCATGCCGGTATTGTAACCGATATTAACACCAGAAGGGGTAATAACATATAAGCCATAGATAAAATCATAGGTATAGAGTATGTTCTGGCAGATGAATTTGATATTTTGGTTTGTATCATAGATTTCGTAGCTGGAATGCTTCGAGTTTGGATCGGAGTACTTTTTCAGATTTTCAATAATAGAGTATTCTGCACCGGAATAAAAGGTAAAGATTCCGGCAGCCTGCTCCACCTTATTCAGAGTGTCATTTGCTTCGTCAGCAGCCTTCATAAAGATATTAGAGGTTACGTCATTCATCTGTTGAAAGGTAGTGGTTTTATAACGCTCATATGCAAATATAGTAAGAATAATCAGCGGAATGACAGATATAAAAAACAAAGTAAAGAAAAATTTATTTTTTAACTTCATAATAGCTCCCTCATAAAAAATGTATATTAGGTAACTGCGAAACTCAGTAACTGAAGATATTGTATACGCAGTGGATACTGTTTCGAAGCGGAAGCTAAGCCCGGAGGAAGCGTTAGAGCGAAGAAATAGTATTTGCTGCGTATACAATTGTAAAAATGATATTGGTTCGCAATTGCATAAAAAGTGTATATCATTATATCATTATGATCCGTAGAATCCAACAAAAGTATACCATAACATCCAACAAAAGTATACTAAAGCTATGTTATTATTAATTTACAAACTAAAGGAGGTTAATATATTTATGAAAAAATTCTTATCTTTACTTCTTTCCGTAGTACTTGTTATGTCCTTATTCAGCGGATGCAGCAAAGGCACGGGAGATGACGGTTCCAAGGACGGAAGTTCTACAGGGAACAACGCAGGGGATAAAACAGTAATCACATTTATGACTTCAGGTACTCAGGCTACTGAGGGAGAAGACTTTGAAACACAAACACTGAAAAAAATGGTGGAAGCGAAGTTTCCAAATGTAACACTTGAGGTTACAAAATTACCAGATGATCAGTATTATACGTCATTAAAGACAAAATTAGCGACCGGAGAGGCACCGGACATGATCTGGGTTCAACCTCGTAATGCAGGAGCAAATGCAGTATATTCTCTTGCTAAGGCTGGCTATTTAACAGATTTATCTGATTTGAAGGTCGCAAAGAGCGTACCTGGAACAGGTGATTTTACTTATGAAGGAAAAGTATATGCCATTCCTTGCGGCGTATCCTTCCTTGGTGCTTATTATAACAAGGATATGTTCGCAGCAAATGGAATTGAAGTTCCTACTGATTGGGATTCCTTCCTGGCTGCCTGTGAAACCTTAAAGAGCGCAGGAATTCAGCCAATTGTTATGGGAGACAAGGATGCATATGTAATGCAGTTTGGTTTATATCAGCTGGCGGCAAATGCAATCTATCCGAAGAATCCTGAATTCGATAATCAGTTAGGAGACAAGACTACGAAATTCACGGACAAAGATACCTGGGATAAGGTACTTGGTATGTACAGTGAATTATATGAAAAGGGATATATTGAAGAAGGTTCCCTTGGAATCGGAGCTTCTCAGGCAATTCAGCAGTTTATTGATGGGCAGGCAGCAATGACCTTTGATGGTACCTTTAATTCCACAGCAATTAAGGCTTCCGGTGCGGTTGATTTCGAACGCGGTTATTTCCCTCTACCTGGGAATGCAGCCGGTGAAACTACTTACGTAGCCGGTGCACCTGGTGCAGGACCTGCTATTTATGCAAAGTCCAATAATACAGAGTTATGCAAGCAGATCTTAGAATATTGGTTTGATGCAGAATCAGATCTATGCAAGGCGTTCCAGAACAACCCAAGATTTATCACCTCTTATGAGGGGGCTCCGGTAGATCCATTATTTACAAGCTTCCTTGATGCCTATAGCAAGGGTAATTCCTTCTACTGGTGCAACCAGGCTTGGCCGGCTGGAACTGAAAACGAAATGGAAGCTTTATTTGGAGAGCATATCGGTGGTCAGGGTACTACCATAGAACAGATCACGCAGGGTATGCAAAATAAATTCGAAGAATTATATACCGAATAGGGTAAGAAAGCACATAGGGGAGCTGCCGTCGTAAGAGGCAGCCCCCTTATGATCAGAAAGGAGCATGTTGAAATGAAAAAAAAGCGCGCTGAAAAATCTCTTGTAATGACGAACCGTATGTACCTCTTTCTTATCCCGGCTTTGACATTGTTTGTTGTTTTTTGGGTAATACCTTTACTTATGTTGTTTCGTTATAGTGTTACAAATTTTAATGGAATCAATCAGAATTATGATTTTGTAGGTCTGAAAAATTTTGTTACTTTATGGAAATCGAATATAATCGGTACTTCAGTTAAGAATACCGTAACTTATACAGTTATTTTGGTGTTTGCAAGTAATGTGATTGGTCTGGCTCTTGCCATGGCCTTAAATGCTAAAATCAGAATGAAGGGCTTTTACAGAACAGCAGCCTATCTCCCAACCTTATTCAGTGCAATTGTCATTGGTTTTATATGGACCTATGTCTATATGCCGAGTAATGGTTTAATTGCCACCTTAATGAATCAGGTTGGTATGGACGGCTCTAAATTCAATATCCTGGCTGGTTTTAAGTCGGCACTCTACGGTATTACCATCGTGGACATCTGGAAGAATATCGGTACCGCTATGATTATCTATCTTGCCGGACTTCAGACCATTGATGAGAGTATGCTGGAGGCCGGTCAGATTGATGGATGTACGGGCTTTCAGCTCATGAGATATGTAAAGCTTCCACTGATATCCGCTACCATCACCATCAATGTAATCTTAAGTGTAATCGCCGGTTTGAAGGCGTTTGACTATGTATTTATTATGACGAATGGCGGTCCTGGTAAGTCAACCAATACCTTAATGTACACCATCTATAAAATAGCCTTTACGGATCAGATGCTGGGCAAATCAGCTGCTCTTAGCGTTATCGCATTCATCGTGATTATAGCAATTACAATTGTGATGCTGTTCTTTATGAATAAAAGGGAGGTAGAGCTGTAATGAAGAAGAAAAATGTAACAAACCTGATCATTCATATTCTGCTGTGTATCTATACCATAGTAACACTTGCTCCGTTAGTAATTGTATTATCCAGCTCGTTCCGAAGCATTAATAATATGACCTCTCATATCAAGCTATTTAGTGAATTTAAACTGGACAGCTATATCGCTGCCTTTACCAGAATGAATTTCCCGGTAGCCTTTATGAACAGCGTATTAACTACCTTTGGATCAGTCATCATCGTTGTCTTAATCGCCTCCATGGCGGCATACCCAATAGCGAGAATTAAAAATAAAAAAAGCAGATTCTTATACTACTTCTTTATTGCAGGACTTGTAATCCCGTCACAAATGGTTATCATTCCGATTGCTCAGATGTTTAATAACTTAGGGATTGCTTATAACCGTTTTACCCCGATGATCATGTTCATCACCTGTAGTTTACCGTTTTCAACCTTTTTATTTACCGGGTTTATGGGAAGCGTGCCGATCAGTATTGAAGAGGCGGCATACATTGATGGCAGCAGCTTGTTCCGCAGATACTTTGGAATTGTATTTCCCTTATTAAAGCCGGCAACGATTTCGGTGATTATTACACAGGGTATCTGGATTTGGAATGATTATTTCTTCCCAATGGTATTTATATCCAGATCCTCTCAGTTCAGCCTTCCGGTGGCTATGATCCAGTTCCTTGGAGACCGTGAGAATCCGGCACAGTGGAATGTATTGTTTGCGTCTTGTATTCTCTGTGCGCTGCCGCTGGTCGTGCTGTTTTTGGTCTTCCAGAAGCAGTTTGTAAATGGTGTGGCGGCTGGAGCCGTAAAGGGCTAGGAAAGGATAGGTAATTGCGAAACTCAGAAACTGAAGCTATTGTATACACAACATATAACTGTTTCGAAGCGGAAGCTAAGCCCGAAGGATTGAAGCGAAGAAATAGTGTATGTTGTGTATGCAATTACAATAACTATATTGTTTCGTAATTGACTGCTAGTAAATGAGAGGCAAAGGAGAAATTCTATGGCAGCATATGTTAATACAATGAAAGATTTTAAAACCAAAGAAAATTCGGAGCTCCTTTCTAAAGTAAAGGATTTGCTGCCGGAGTTGTATAGGAAAAGTATTTCCCCGCTAAATTGCATTGAGATTAGTAAAACCGAAGGGAAGGGCTGGGCGGTTATGAGCCGTAAGAGCTACATACCTGAGGAACAGATACGATTACAAAGGGGAACACCGGTCTGTTTTGAATTTTCGAATCATCAGGTGGGGTATATTCGATTCTTCCTGGAGGTTGTGGGAAGTCCCTTGGATGCTCCGGTGCATCTGAGAATTAAATTGGGAGAAATACCGGATGAGCTGGGAGAGGATACGAAGGATTATCAGGGCTGGTTAAGCAGCTCCTGGCTTCAGGAGGAGTATATTCATGTTGATGTTGCGCCGGGATGGGTGGAACTGCCGCGCAGATTCGCATATCGTTATCTCAGTATAGAGATACTGAATGAGTCTTTAAAATATCAAATTAGTATCACTAACATAATCAGCCAGACAGTAACCTCAGGAAACGAAGCAGTAATTAAGCCTTTACCAGATGCTACAACACCTCTGATCAGGGAAATGGATACAGCAGCGATCCGAACCCTCAGGGATTGCATGCAGCTTGTCTTTGAGGACGGGCCAAAGAGAGACCGGAGACTTTGGATTGGAGACCTAAGGTTACAGGCATTAACCAACTATTATACTTTTCAAAATATAGAGCTGGTAAAACGCTGTATCTATATGTTTGCCGGAGTTACTGGAGATGATGACCGGGTTGGTGCCTGCTTCTTTATCGAACCAAAGCTGCAGGTGGATGATACCGTTCTATTTGACTATTCCCTATTCTTTATCTCATGCCTGTATGACTATTACGAAGCAACGAAGGATAAGAGTTTCCTGAAAGAGCTGTGGGATATAGCACTCAGGCAGATCGAGCTGTCAAAAGCGCGTTTGGGTGATGATGGGATAGTAAAGGATAGTGAGGACTGGTGGTGCTTCCTGGATTGGGGTGACAATCTGAACAAGCAGGCAGGTGCCCAGGGTGTTTTCCTCTATACGGTAAAGCAGGCGATTTATCTTGCTGAAATTATGGAGGATGAGCAGACTTTCACGATGCTGCAGGATTTATGTAAGACTTTAAGGGGTGCTGCCCTGAACAAGCTCTGGGATGAACAGCAGCAGGTATTCGTCAGCGGTGAGGCACGGCAGGTATCTGTTGTATCACAGGTATGGATGCTGTTATCCGGCATATTGGAGAAGGAGCAGGCGAATACGTTGATTGAACGTTTATTGGCAAAGGAAATTCCGCTAATGCTGTCCACGCCTTACATGTATCATTACTATGTAGAGGCATTATTCCAGTATGGTAGGAATGAGGAAGCAGGTAAGATTATGAAGGAATATTGGGGCGGTATGCTTGCACAGGGAGCCGATACCTTCTGGGAGCTATACAACCCTGAAGATGAAAGCTTTTCACCCTATGGCAGTAAAGTAATCAACAGCTATTGCCACGCCTGGAGCTGTACACCATCCTATTTTATTCGTAAGTATCATTTGCTATAAGTACTTAATTTAATATTGCAGACCTTTCAAAGACTATGACTTTTGTCATAGTCTTTTCTATCTTTTAGCACTTAAAGAAAAAGCTGCCAATTGCTATACTTAAACCATAATAAATAGGCAAGAGCGGGGATGGAGGATAAGAATTTGGGTGAAACGATTCTGAAATTAGAAGGTCTGACAAAAAAGTATGATAATAAGCCGGTGGTAGATCACATCAATCTGGAAATTAAGAAAGGGGAAATCTTTGGTTTGCTTGGGCCGAACGGTGCAGGAAAGAGTACAATTATGAATATGGTTTGTTCTCTTATAAAGCCAACTACAGGGAAAATTGAACTGTTTCATTATGATATCAAAACGGATGGGAAGAAAGTAAAAGCCAAATTGGGATATATCCCTCAGGAGCTTGCAATTCATGGGAATTTAAAAGCCTGGGAAAATGTTGAGTTATTTACCTCTTTATATGGGATAAAAGGAGAAGCACTAAAAAAAGCAGTAACCCAAGCTTTGGAATTTGTAGGCCTGGAGGATAAGAGAAACGGCTTTGCGAAGAACTTCTCGGGAGGTATGAAGCGGAGATTAAATATTGCCTGTGCGGTTGGTCATCGTCCGGAGCTGCTGATTTTTGATGAGCCTACGGTAGGTATTGATCCGCAGTCCAGAAATTTCATTCTTGAAAAGATAAAATATGTCAATCAGCAGGGTGCAACGGTAATCTATACAAGCCACTATATGGAGGAAATCGAAGCGATCTGCACCAGAATCGCTATCATGGATAATGGTAAAATCATTGCGATCGGCACCAAGGAGGAGCTGATAGAAATGGTTACAGCAGATAAGACTTCTGATCTATCGCTGGAGGAGGTTTTTCTTACCCTTACGGGGAGGAAGCTAAGAGATTATACAGAAGGGATGGTGTAGGATGCCATTGGTATTAATTAAAAATAATCTGAAACTGATGCTACGAAGCAAATGGGTTCTGTTCTTGATGATTATTATGCCCTTAATTACAATTGCGCTGCTTTCTAACGCTTTTCAGGAGATGCTTCATACTGATTATTCCGTATCGGAATTTAGCGTCGGATACCGGATCAGGGAGGATAACAGCCATAAGGGTATGATACCGGCATTGAAAAAGGTCTGCGAGACGCAAAGAATCTTGCTGCAGGAGTACCCCGAGGGTGATATAACGCAGCTACTGAAAAATAAGACGGTTGCTGTATTTGTTGAGCTGAAAGAAGGTAAATCCTATCAGCTCTATGAATCCAGTGACAACAAGACAGAGGCAGCTATAACAGAAAGTATCTTTACGAGCTTCTTCTATCAGATGAATGAGGCCATCACGGCAGCTGCTTATGTGGCAAAAGAAGGCAGGGAAGGGGTATCCTCTGTAAAGGAGGTCAAAGTACTCCAGGAGGTGTTGCCTGCTGACCCAGTTCCGTCGTCCATCGATTACTACGGCATCATTGAAATTGTATATTTTGCATGGTGCGGCATGGTATCTTTGGTAGCGGTAATCTCCAGCGAAAGAAGAAGCGAGGTATTATCCAGAATGAAGGTTTCACAGCTCTCTAAATTCAGCTTTTATCTAGGGAAATTTCTACCATGTACTCTGGCAGTCTTTCTTGAGATAGGTGTTGCCTGGCTCATCTCTATTCCGCTTTTTGATATTCATTGGGGTAATATGGGGGTATCTGCATTCATCCTGTTTCTGGTTTCAATGGCTTCCAGTGCATTTGGAATATTATTGTTCCAGTTATTTGATAATGTTGCTGTAAGTATTGTATGCGGGTTTGTAATTACCTGGATTATGGGATTCTTCGCTGGTTCTTTTCAGACCTATATGTATGCAGGTCTGCCGCAAAAGCTGGTTGAGTTGAGCCCGATCTACTATATTAACCGTACACTGGTAGAGTTTTCTACTATGGGACAGAGTGACTATACGGTTCGCTGCATAGGAATATTAATCGGACTCATATTGCTTCTTAGTTTGGCGGGAGCACTGTTAATGAATCGGAAATTGGAGGAGCAGTAAGATGAAGGGTTTTTATACAATTATAAAAATGAATTTGAAATTGCTTCTAAGAAACAAGGGATATTTAGCTTTTTTAGTTATTTTACCGGTGATCGCTGTCATCATGTTGAATATTAAGAATATCAATACTGCGGATTCAGGAGACAATATTTATGCGATTCAGGAACTAAGTACGGATCATAAAGTCGTAATCAATACAGCTAGCTATAAAATGAATGTAAAGGTATATGACAGCAGCCATTCTGCGTTATCCGAGTATCTCCTGGAGGAGCTGGCTAAAACCGGTTCATTTCGTATTTACCGGGTTAAGGAGAAGCCGATGGAGCTGAGTGAGGCCAGAGAAAAGGCACTATATGCGGCAAATCATAATGTAATTGGTGCAGTGATTTATATTCCAGACACCTTTGAATCAGCAATTCTTACTGGTAATGACAGTAATATTGTTGTATATGAAGCGACTGAGGATGGACGAATTCAATTGCTGAAAGAAAATCTGAATACCTTTCTAAAAAGCATATACCATTATGCGGAGCTTACGGATTACAAGCAGGCTTCACTGGAATCGCTGCTTAAAACCTCTGTTAATAATGAAATGGCAAAGGAAGTTATCAGTATCGAGGTAGGAGATCAATTGAATTTAAGTGCAGAGCAGCTGGCCTGCAGCTCAAGTATAGGGTACTCCTTATCCCTTTTAACCATGGCATTCTTATTTTGTGGCATATTTATAGCGGCGACGGTAGTAACAGAACGACGTAACCGTGTTTATAACCGGTTTGTACTATCGAGATCTTCAATCTATGGCTATGGCCTGGCAAAAATCATCATGGCATTTTTAACGGTAGCGATGCAGACGATAATCATTGCGATTTGCATTAAATTTTTTGTAAAATCCGATTTTGGAATTCCCTTTGCAAGTTATCTGTTTTTGGTGTTCTGCCTTGGCCTCGTCTTTAACCTGCTAAGTGTTGTAATTGGCGTCTTAACAAATAATGTTCTAACAGCCAATTATATCGTTTTCTTAATCTGGTCCATATCCTGCTTATTGGGTGGATTATATTTTCCGCTGGACGGTGCTTCAAAATGGTGGGGAAAAGCTTCTTTGCTGATGCCCCAACGATGGGTGTTAAAAGCGGCTGAAATGCTGATGGCAGGAAAAAGCGGTGTCTATTCTATGTTTATTCTGGTTGTAACAAGTTATTTGATGATTATTATGTGTGTAGGTTTAATTGGAATAAGAATAAGAACGAAAGAATAAAGGAACTTCTGCTCCAAGTATTAGAGAAGCTGTAAGGTGGTAGCACCATGGAAGGAGTGGTCCGATGGCAAGAGGAAGGGAAAAGCAGGTTGCAGGGAGAAGAAATAATTGGTAAGATGGAAGAAAGGTGATAAAGAAGTTAAGAGAAAAGCTAAGAGAAAAGAGAAGATAAAAGAGAAAAGAGAAGATAAAGGTAGGACAAAGATCAGAGAAAGAGAAGTGAAAGAAAAGTTGAAAGAGAAGTCAAAGGAAAGGCTTTCGGTAAAATGAGTGATAATGCTAAGCGCTACTATTTCCCGGTCATTAAATTACTTTGTATGATTATGCTGATTATCTACTATGTCAGCAACAGTGAGAAATCACTTCAGGTTATCAGCCTGGAGTGGTTTCTTCTTGCTGCAACGCTTGCTGCGCTGCTATACTATGAGCTGGCGAATTCCGAAGATACACAAACCTTGGAAAATATTCCAGGGTGGAAGGGATTTAAAAGTTTTATTGCAATTCGAAACAATCAGTATAAGCTTTTCTTTCTAGGCATCGAGATTATATTAACACTAATACTGCTTATTTTTTTCCGAGAGAGTAATAATGGTTTAATCCTTTTACCATTTATCGTACTGGATACAGTGGTTTGTTTCCGCTTATCCTTAATGGTAGGGCTGCTCGCTTTATTTGGCGTGTTTTTAAGACCGGATCACTTTTTCTTATATCTGGGTTATTGCTTCTTTGTCATGATTATATATTATCAAAATTTTATGATTGTGGAGAAGTATAGAAGATATCTGATGGCCTTTGAACAGCAAGAATATAAGCTGAAGGATTCCATTGAAATAAATGAAACGGTACATAAGGAAGAACTGGAGAAGAGCAGCCTTGCCTTTGAAAATCGAATGTTGGAGGAGAAAACCAGATTGTCGCAGGCACTGCATGATAAATTGGGGCATAGTATTAACGGATCGATCTATCAACTGGAGGCCTGCAAGGTGTTGATGGATAAGGCACCGGACGAGAGTGCTAAAATGCTGCAGGGAGTCATTGACAACTTAAGATCCAGTATGGATGAAATTCGAAGCATTCTTCGTAAGGAGAAACCGGATAAGAAGCGCATGGCCTATCTGCAGCTGGTCCAGCTTTGCTCAGACTGCAAAGAGAAGTATGGTATTACGGCGGAAGTAAAAGTGGAAGGTGAAAATAAAGAAATACCAGAAGCAGTCTGGGATGTTATTCTGGATAATTCAGTAGAGGCTGTTACAAATGCTTTAAAATATGCACAGTGTACACGGATATTCATTGAGATTAACCTTCTTCATAAGGTAATCCGGTGCAGTATAGAGGATAACGGTACCGGTTGCGAGGTTTTCAAAGAGGGAATGGGGATACAAGGAATGAAGAGCCGGATAAGAAAGGTGAATGGCGTTATTGACATTAACAGTGAGTTTGGGTTTCGTATCAATATGATTATTCCGCTGTAAATGTCAGGTGAAGCAAGCTTTCTTTCCAGATGGATAGAAGGAGTATGGGATGGATAAAATTAAGGTGATTATTGCAGATGACAGCGATTTTGTAAGAGACGGTATGCGTATTATACTGAGTGCCGATGAGGAATTTCAGGTGCTGGGCTGTGCTAGAAATGGGCGGGAAGCTCTTGACCTGGCTATGAGGGAAAAACCGGATGTGATACTGATGGATATTCGAATGCCCGAAATGGATGGAATTGAAGCTACCGGAGAAATAGCAAAAAGAAGACTTGGAAAGATATTGATTCTTACAACCTTTGATGAGGATGAGCTGGTAGATAAGGCCATTAAAAACGGAGCAGACGGTTATCTGATTAAGAATCATACACCGGAACAGCTAAAGCAGATGATTAAGTCGATTCATCACGGAGTGAATATTTTAGACGGCAAAGTTTTTTCTAAATTTACAGACTCCGGCATCAGGGCGGCTGCTGGTTTTGACAGTACAGCCTTTACAGCTAGAGAGCTGGATATTGTAACATCAATTGCAGAAGGCCTATCCAATAAGGAGATAGCTCATAAGCTGTTTATCAGTGAGGGAACGGTTAAAAACCATATCAGTGCGATCCTTGAAAAGGGCGGACTGTCCCACAGAACGCAGGTGGCTGTCTATTATTTGACCGGAAGGAAAGGAAGATAGAGAAAAGACAGACTTTACACAAACATAAGATGGAATTGACATGAAATTAAAGCTATAATCTGTAATTTGTTATATGATTATATTGTAAGTATAGCTGTTATGTCGGTAGTGTAAAGTAACGTATGAAAACCCGGAGCCAAAAAACAGGCTCATTCAGAACCTTGAAAATTGCTAGATATAGTTTTTAGGCAGGCTACCGCCGCCCTTGACAGCATGACAAAACAATGCTCC
>JAEWMZ010000294.1 GCA_023392995.1 Bacillota bacterium | reverse complement strand
GGAGCATTGTTTTGTCATGCTGTCAAGGGCGGCGGTAGCCTGCCTAAAAACTATATCTAGCAATTTTCAAGGTTCTGAATGAGCCTGTTTTTTGGCTCCGGGTTTTCATACGTTACTTTACACTACCTGGTAGAACATTTTCAAAAGTTCAATGAGCTTTTCCACAGGAATCCCGCTTGTTTTTCCGATTTCTGCGGCTTCCTGCAAATGTTCTTCTGCCTTCCGTTGCTGTTCTTCCTGCATAAAATCCCTATTCTGCGCGGAAACAAAACTGCCACGCCCTACGGTTGTTTCAATAAATCCATCTCGTTGCAAGTCTTCATAAGCCTTTTGAACAGTAATTACACTCACATGGATTGATTTTGCAAGCGAACGCATAGAAGGAATAGGGTCTCCCGTTTGAAATTCGCCACTCATAATCATTGCTTTTATTTGTGATGTTATCTGTTCATAAATGGGCTTACTTGTGTTACTACTGATAATGATTTCCACAAGAGCCCTCCTTTCGAACTATAATGTACATATTGTACAAGTACATTATAGTTCGAATATAGAGCCTTGTCAATATCTGTGTAGAAATGATTGAAGTGACAGCGGGACACTCGCACAAACATCGGGCCAAATTGTCCCGATGTTTGTGCGTTTTTCTATACATAACTCTATCTGTTGGCCAACTATTTCATTATTGTCTGCTATTAATAGTTGCTTCCTTATGGACACTGCCCATTATCGCCGGGGCAAAAACACGGAAAAAGTAGAGCCTTTGCCCATTTCCGAACGCACCTTGACATAACCTCCCTGCATGGATATAATTTCACGCACCAGATAAAGTCCGATACCAATGCCATCCACATCACGGGCGACGTCCTCACGATAGAAACGCTTGAATATAGCTGCTTGCTCACTTTCAGGAATACCTTTCCCTGTATCTATAACATCAAGCTTTACATACATTTCCCACTCTTGAACGACTATACGAATGTTCCCGTTCATAGGTGTATATTTAACGGCATTGTCTAACAGATTAAAGAGAGCTTCTGCCGTCCAACGGGAGTCATGGGCGATACAAAGCTCTTCCGGACAATCTACGACAAACCCGATTTCCTTCTTCTCCAGTGCTGTCAGCACACCATTTACAGACGCCACAATCGTTTCATAAATTGGAGAAGACTTTTTCTCCAACACAATTAAGCCGGTTTCCAGTCGAGAGGTTTTTACTAACGCCTGAATCATAAAATCCAATTTATCCAATTGACTCCCTGCTGCTATTAGGAACTCCTTTTGCCTTTCCTCCGGCATGGAATGTCCCAGCAAGGTTTCGTTAATCATTTTTAGATTTGCTATGGGTGTTTTGGTTTGGTGGGAAATATCCGAAACAAGGGTTTGAAGCTCTACTTTTTCCATTTCCAGCTTTTTTCGATTTTCCTGCATAGTGTGATAAAGCCGCTCCAAACGATGACTGATACGAGCCAGCAGACTTTCCTCTTCTAAATTGATCTCGGGCTTTTCATTGCCATTCATCATTCCATCTAATGTACGGCACAAATCAGAAGTAAATTCCGATAGTTTCCGCTGCAGTAGGTGCAGAAAGACAGCACCCCACAGTAACAGAGCGGTAGTTAGCGCCAATCCTCCATAAATAATAATTGAATTGCCAGTCATGGTATACATTGCAATAATCAGCGCCAGTGCTGTTATAACAGCACCGATCAAAACTATAAGAACCATCTTGCGAACGGAAAAACCGCTTGTTTTCATGGATGGTCACCGCCAATCCATTGATATCCCATGCCATAAGTGGTCTTTATATATTTATGATGATCAGATTCGATTTTCTTGCGGATACGACTAATTGTCGTAGTTAATGTATGCTCATCTACAAAATCACCGTCGATGTCCCATAGCTTTTCAAGTAATTGACGCTTCGTCAGTATAATTCGGGGATTTTTAACGAATAGAAATAGGGTACGATATTCCTTGGGAGTAAAGTCCACCGGATTACCATTCAAGGCAGCCGATTGTTCCGAAAAGTCTATTCTTAAAAAACCATCATCATACAGCTCACGTCTTGGCAGTCTTGTATCCAGGTTTTCAAAAACAGCGGCTATTTTCCTTGTAAGCACCTCAATCGAAAAGGGTTTTGTAATATAATCTGCACCACCGGCCTCATAGCCCTCTATCATATCGCTTTCCTGATCATTAGCAGTTAAAAATATAGGATAAGAATCCATGGCACGCTCTTTTATTTCTCGGCATAAATCAAGCCCATTTCCATCTGGAAGGTTTATGTCAAGCAATATTAAATCTGAATGATTCTCTCGCAGATGGCAACGGGCGGAAGCACAGTTATTTGCTGAAATAACCTCATAGCCACATAAAACCAGATTATAAGCCAATGTCTTATTCAGAAGAGTATCGTCCTCGACAATTAATATTCTTTTCATACCACTTCACCTCCATTATGGGAATTGGCATTCTCATATGCTTGCCAATAATTCTAATTTTTTATATTACTTTATCATTCACTCCAAGCTCTTTACGCGCTCTCGTACCTGCAAGATATGGATCGCATTCCCCATCTGGGCACAAAAAGACAGCAGCACCTAAGGTTTGCTCAGTGAAGTGTTTATAATGCATTCCATAAAAACACAAAGATAAACACGCAGCCCCATGCATTTCCGGTGAATTCCTTTACCATCAGCATACCATACACGATAAAAAATATGGTCAGCATTTCAATAATACCTTCGGCAGTTACGCCGATTGCACCATGAATAAGGATACACAGCACAGCGCAGGAAATAGCTCCCCAATTGAGCCATCTATTCTTACTTGGATATCGCCGGTTAATTTTGTCACTGATTACCACATAATTGAAGCCTTCAAAGAAGCCCCAAGCAAGGGTAGTTATCAGCATTCCAACAACACTTACTGGAAAACTACTTGATAATACATCTTGTGTTGTCCAAACAGATTGAAAGGGCAAATAGCTCGTGATTTGATTGGTGAACAGCATGAAAGCAATGTAAGGAATAAAACACAGGGAACATAGAAGAATGGATAAAACAGCTCTTTTTTTGTTTAGACCATAAGCAAATAGATTTTCTTTTCTAAAAATCGATACAGCAACAATTCCTAATCCCGCCACACCAAATTGAAATGCTGCTCCTAAAAATACGCGCAGAAGGAGATTGATATCGCTATCCTTTACAAACGCAGCAAATTGACTTTGAAAGGTCATGTAAATTCCAAGTACTGCAAAAGAAATAAGAGCAATAGCCCATAGATCCACGTCTAGCTTCCGTTGTTCCATTGTCAATTCTTTTTTTGCCATATTATCCTCCCAGTTTCTTGCATGTTGACGTATCGTGATGCAGATATTTCGTCATAGTTAGTATCAGTTTTATAATAGAAAGCTTTCTGTTTTTAAATCACAATAATACCTTCCTCTTGCTGCTGTGAATTTTAATACACAGTAATCCGGATCAGTTACACCCTTTTTATAAAACATTGTGTCTCCGGTTCGCCAAATATCTTGTTTTGTTTTGGCATCCGCCAATATCTCCATTGTGCCAATGAGCATGATGCCTTCATAGCGGAAACGACCTTTGCTAAAAAAATAGATGCTTGCTTTCTCATTTTTTCTATACTGACTTACACGTAGAGATGATGTGTTTGTAGTGAAATAAAAACAATTGCCTTCAATTTTACGAGCTGTCAGCATTGCCTTCATGTTTGGAAAGCCTTCACTGTCAATAGAAGCAATAAATGCTACTTTCTGCTTTTGTATAAACTCAAGTATCTGTTCTTTTGTTTTCAAATTTGATTCCTCCTGCGAATTGTCTAAACACAATAGGACCTCCGTCATTGATTTTATTTTTAATATGCTTTATAAAAATTATGTTCAATAATTTTATGTAATATGGCTAGCGTAAAAGCGTAAAACCGAATTAAACACGATCTATAATTGGTATGTATACACCTTTTTATAATCCTTAGAAAAGGTTATTCTTACGCGCCTTTTTGTCAAGTTATATACTGCCGACCATTGTTCATCACCCTGTATCACATTTTGTTTTAGCAATTTTAATGCATTGCTTTGCTCTGAACTATTTGAATGGCTTTTAGCAAGGGGAGGAGGAGAATACCGCAACCATGCCGGTAAATGCCCGTAAGCTGCCACCGCTATTGGCACTATTCTACTATATTAAATGTATAATAGCAGGGACTTTCTTTGCTTACTCCAAGCTGGGGTATGTCTATTGAATGAATTTTTAGTTTTATTCCCAACGCTTTCTCTAAAGCATACATGCGCCCTCCCGCACATCTTTCATTATATAACATAAACGGTGCTGTAAGTTTTCCTTTCAGTGTATGTCTATAACACTCATCACAAGCAAATATTACCGTTATGGTATTCTTTTCTTCGTTTAAAGTGATGCTTTGTGTCTTTCCGGTATAATCTTTTATGAAAGTGTTTACGTAGAGTTCCAATCTTACGGAAAGAGGTTTATCAGCGTGTTCCAGGGCAAACGCTTTGCGTACTTTATTCTGTCCTGTACCCTGGCAACCCCCGTGTTTTTCCCAGAGCGTAAAGCGCTGCTTCTCGGCGAGATGTTCCCCCATTGCTTCCATAAACCTGTTATCGCACTCGTTTTCGCTGTATGTTTGCACAATGCTTTCAAATACAGCCAATACATCCTTGGGAATACCATTTTTTTGATTTTTCATAGTTCTTAACATCGTTTTCAATTGATTAAGCCTCCAAGCCTATCTCTTCTTCCTTTAGCTTTATAGGTACATATCTTTGTAGCTGTTCATAGCCGAGACCTTTTTTTATTTCATCGTCATTATAGGTCATGTTCCCCATGATGTCCCGTTCTTCATCCAGCACAAAATTCGTTTTTTTCAACCATTTTAAGATTTTACTTTCAACTTTCATAATGCTGTCATCATCGCCGTCAATGCATACGGCGGAAGCATACAAGCCGCCTTTAAACACAGTGACTTCATACGGAGCAGTATCAAGTTCGTTGACACACTCATGCACACTATATATCCATCTGAATTTTCCGTCGTTTCTTCTGCACAAAAAATCTGCGCAATCAAGAACAGCATTTTTTTTCAAATAATTATACTTATTCATCCAAAACATTAGACAGTTTTCATTGAACAATTCACCAAAGTCTTGATACTGTGATGTCAGTGCCAAAAATTCCGGGATCCTCACAATCATTACATCCGGAATCTTCTTATCAAGTTTTTCGGTTATCTCCAGCAGACGATTCACATCTGCCGGCTTGCCGTTATAATCAACATTTACAAGATGCCCCTCAATCTCTTGCGCCTTTTCGTAAAGCAGCTTGACATCTGTATCTTTTGCGAAATCAGCATTATTGATTTGCTTGATAAATTCCAACACAATCGACTTTAACTCGTGTAGAAGAGCTACCTCTTCGTCAATGACGTCGACTTTGTTTCCTAATACCTCCAGTACTACATCTGAATCAGGTGCGTCAAATATACGCTGTATATCTTTTATGCTTATATTCAGCTTACGCAAAATCAATACCTGCTCCAACCGTTTTACGGCAGCCTCGTCATACATCCTGTAGGCATAATCTTCACTTCGGGTGCTGGATATCAGCCCCATATCTTCGTAATACTTCAATGCACGCGCAGAAATATCATATTTTATTGACATTTCACGTATTTTAATAAGTTCGCTCATATGTTTTACCTCCGTAATCATTTTCTACAACCATTATAAAGTACGACGCAACGATCGAGTCAATAGAAAAATGCAAGCTATATAACTCTTTTTGCTGATAGGTATTTTCACCAGCTTTTTAAATCCATCTTTTGTCCGCGCTTATGGCTGGTGGAATCTGATAATGATTTTACGTGATACAGCTGGCGCAAAAAGCGAATGAAGCACGGTCTATAATTGGTATGTGTGACCCTTTTGATAATCCTTAGAAAACGGCTTCTATAAAGATTTGATACCTTCTGTAACATGACGCTAACATCTAGCAAGAAGACGCTTCTTGCAGCTCCGCATATTTCTCGCGCAATAGCGCCGTTGCCCAGTGATAGGAATCCGCAGTCTCATACCCTCGATAAACCGGTTCCTGTGCAACAATCATAAGCAAATAGAGATCGTACCAAAGAATTCTTCGTTTTTCTTCTTCCGTATATTCTTCAATTCCGTACCCTCTCAAAAAGTCAACCGATTGGGCGTAGGACCGGAATCCCACTTCCATGAGCGGATCACCCCGCAGGCAGCGCTCCCAATCGATTATACCCGTAAGTTTTTCGTCCTCAACGAAGATATTGCCGTCCCATATGTCCCAGTGAACCAGACAGGGCGTTAACATAATCACTTGTTTCCCCCCTGATTGCTGCTTAAAGACACTAGATATTTCTTAACCCCTAGCCAAAAAAGTCCTGCTTTCAAAGCTTTAACAGGTATCTGCGGATCTTGCGGGTGTTCTTTTGAAATATCCTGCAAGCAGTAACCCTCTTGAATGACAACAAATTTACAGGTTCCCGGTTCTAAGGCCTTGCTTGGACAGCCATAGATGCATTTTAGGCAGAAATGACATTGATCACCAAAGGTTGGTTTTCCATTTAACATAGTGATATTACCGGAAGGGCAATGCCCTGCACACCATCCGCATTTTGTACAGTGCTCCAATACCTTTATCCGCTTACCCCAGTAGTGTCCACCGGAGGTTTCCAGTTTTCCCAGCATAGAAAAAATTCTGTCAAACCAAAATGGCTTGCTTTTTTTACAGACACCTGACAGTAATTCGCTGGTGATCTGAGCAACGGCTTTCGGTAATGCCTGCATTAGCAGATATGGTAATGGACCCGGGGCAGGCGCAACCCAATTGGAGGGCATGACAATCATTCTTTCATATAAAACATGGTAGCCTTTTTTTGTTAACCGCTTGATACTGCTGACTCGGCAGGCTGTGTTAGGACAAACCTCTCCAGCTCCCGAAACTGAGACTACAG
>JAEWMZ010000290.1 GCA_023392995.1 Bacillota bacterium | reverse complement strand
AAGGTTAAGCCGAAGCGGGTATATAACTCCATTGAGTTATTTGCCGGTGCCGGGGGACTTGCCCTTGGCCTCGAGCAGGCTGGTTTTCATGCCAGAGGTTTGGTTGAAATTGATAAATATGCTGCGGATACCCTAAGAACAAATCGCCCGGAATGGAATGTAATAGAGGCTGATATTGTAAAAATTGCAGGCGAAGGCATTCGCAATTACATACCAAAGGATATGGATATTGATATGGTATCCGGCGGATATCCCTGTCAGGCCTTCAGCTATGCCGGACGTAAGCTGGGCTTGGATGATGTGCGGGGAACGATGTTTTTCTATTTTGCTCAGATTGTCAATGAGTTAAAGCCAAAGATGTTCTTAGCCGAGAATGTGAAGGGTCTGGCTGCGGATGATGGCGGGAAGACTCTGCAAACGATGATTGATATCTACGAAAGCTTAGGATATCTTGTGTCCTGGCATTTGTTAAAAGCCAATGATTACAATGTGGCACAGAAAAGAGAGCGGATCATTATCGTAGGGATACGCAATGATTATCAGCTGACCTATCAATTACCAAAGCCCTATGACTATAAGCCGGTGCTTCGTGATGCACTTAAGGATGTACCTGAGTCCGTGGGTGAGAAATATCCTGCACGTAAAAAAGAAATATTATCCTTAATACCTCCCGGCGGTTATTGGAGAGATCTGCCGGAGGATATTGCAAAGGAATACATGGGAAAGAGCTATTATTCCGGAGGAGGAAGAACCGGAATGGCCAGAAGAATTTCCTGGGAAGAACCTTGTCTGACCTTAACCTGCAGCCCGGCGCAAAAACAGACGGAACGGTGTCATCCGGAAGAGGTAAGGCCATTTACCGTCAGAGAATATGCCAGAATACAAAGCTTTCCGGATGAATGGGGATTTTCCGGTTCCATGGGACAGCAATACAAGCAGATCGGCAATGCGGTTCCGGTTGAGCTTGCCAAGGCAATCGGATTATCGCTGATTCATGTACTGAATCAGATGGATTAACTTAGAATTCGGAATGGAGCAGTTTATAGATCCATTCCGAATTCTTTTCGAATCTCAGCAGCCAAATCCATAATTACCGATTCTATTAATTTACTGCCATCATATTCCGAAGCAACATCTCCGATGGCATCCGTTAAGGTTTTATAAAAATTCTCATCACCGGTGAGATGATGCCAAAAATCCTTACCCGCATAGACCGGGTAGGTCTGTTCAATTCTCTTATAATGGGTGCTTAATTCCTCAGGCTGACCATAGAAAACACCAACCACCAGATCATTTAACCCAATATTTAAGTTGTTGGTTCGTGCAAGCTTCTTGATCCCCTGAAAATGATCATCAATTGTCTTTACATCATCCTTATTAATCGTATTTGGTCCCGCTTTGATCTGGCAATATTTACGCCTATGATCAATGGAGTCTATAAATTCAATATCGATTCCAGTGGTGGTAGAAGCATAGCCCTCTAACACGGAACTGCAGAATTTTTGCAGCTTTGTGCCAAAGGTTGTATTAATGGAGGTACCTAGTATCCTGGGATAGACCAGAGCTCTGGCCATACTGATGGCAGAATTATCACCGGTTAAAAAGTTAGCCTTATATTTATCCAGAAAGGGATTTAGGTTAAATTCCTTTAGATGTCTTAATTTTTCAGTATTCTGCTTATGGCTTTCTGCGATCTCTTCCCGGAAAAATGCCTGTGCATTTTCAATCATCTGTACCTTTTGTTCATCAATGGTCTCTGCTGCCTTTGATGGAACCGTGACGTCTGGAGTTTCTGCGTGACTGTTCATATATAGTTCGATTGGTGTAATGTGTTCCATATCTGCTCCCTTGTCTTCGGTATCTGTTCATACCATTACTTAAATAAAATGATAGCATTTTGTTTGTGAAATTACAAATAATTTATGGTTTTGTTTCCGTGTCAAAGAGAAAACTGTAAATTTGTAATAGGTAATTTGTAATACTTGCAATTTTGATGGATTTTTCATGTAAAATAAATTATAATAATTTATGATTTAAGTGAAAAAGACAAGTATGCAATAACAACGTTTTATACCAAACGAAATGATGGAGTAATAATATCCAATACGATAAAATAACCGTGAATACGGAGGAATGGAGATATTTCATGGAATATGTAAAACGTAACTGTCCCAAATGTAATGGTGAGCTTCAGGTTCCGGAAGATTTAGAGACTTGTATCTGTATGTATTGCGGAGAAACCTTTCATCCAAAGGTAAAAAAGAAAGTCGATCTAACTGGTGTACCCGTTCAGAAGCTGGAGACAAATTATAAAGAATCTCTGACAGAGATTCATCAGCTGCTAAACGATATTGAGGCGATGCTGCCCCGGTTTACCATGAATAAATATAGTGACTGCTTTAATGAATATGAAAGAAAGAGTACACCGTTACTCCTGGCGGCGGAACAATACGCTTCTTTATCAGAAGAAAATTGCAGCCAGGTTGCGAAAGAACTGGCGGAGACTATTGTGGAAACAATCACGAGTCGAATCAATTCAAAAAGCAATAAGAAGGTGCCCAAAGCTACCCAGATTGATCAGTATCGATTTTTCTTTACCGTATATCTGGTACCAATGGTACGTCATCTCAGGTATGAAATCAGTGAACCCTTTGCAGATGCATTGGTTGATACCTGGGTCAACATCTATCCCAAGTATCCCTTTCAAAAGAGCGAGTATGAGCGGCTTTTGGCAGGCTTCAAGCGTAAGGGTCTATGCTTTATTACATCGGCGGTTTGTGATACTTTGCAAAAGGAAGATGATTGCTATGAGCTAATGGCCTTTCGTCATTTCAGAGATACCTATATGCTGGAGCAGCCGGAGCGCAGAGAAGTGGTGGAAGAATATTACCGCATCGCTCCTGCCATTGTAACCTTCATTAACATGGAGCCCCAGGCAAAAAGGACGTACCGTAAGATTTGGATGGATTATTTACAGCCCTGCTTACAGTCTATTGAAGAAGAGAAATATGACTTGTGTGAAAAGCAATATACGCATATGGTTGAGGAGCTAAAAGATAAATACTACTGTTGTCCAAATAGCTAAGGAAGATAAACCATTGATTTAAAGATGAAGTCGAGCAGCTGCCGCTAGTCTGGGCTTCCATCAGGTTGCAATACAGAATAAGCATAGAAGTATAAAGTATAAGCGTTGGATCTATAACGTAATGGAATCTTGATAAGGGAGCCCATTACGTTATTTTTATATAAAAATTTATATAGTTACAACGTATCTTGAAAGAAACTAAGAGAAATCTATTTGAAATAACGAAGATACATATTGACCAGATACATATTAATTCCTTGCTCCGAAGATATAGTAAACTCTGAGCGATGGCTTTTTTCTATCGGCTTGAATAAAATTTAAATAAGTTCAAATAATAAAGAGTAACAGAAAAGTAAATGAATTTTTCTAGTTGAAAGGAGATATACATTATGCCAGAAATTAGTAATATAATTATATGGTTAATTCTTGGAGGTGTCTCTGGATGGATTGCTAGTATGATCACTGGCAACAACGAACGGATGGGTATGGGCTGGAATATTGTTGTTGGTATTGTCGGTGCATTTATCGGAGGCTGGCTGGTAGGTATTTTTGGATGGGGTCCGGCAACAGGACTTAATATATGGAGCTTTGTTGTATCCATTGTAGGAGCAGTTAT
>JAEWMZ010000254.1 GCA_023392995.1 Bacillota bacterium | reverse complement strand
AATAAAGAATACGTACTTACCACTCTGGATAAAGTAAACAATCTTGCTAAGTATGATGTTCAGGCTTACTATGATAAACCTACCTCCCTTGGCGGAAGAATCCGTGTTATTATCGCCGCCCCAAAGAAATAGTCATTATCCGTATATATACACCCTAGAAATTCCCGTAATCTTTTATATATTAACATACCGAGCGAAGCGAGTACGCATCAGCCGGAGCTGTCGAAATCCTATACTGTATTTATATACGTAGTGGTGTCACATCATTGAAATGGGAAATCGACGCATTAATTAGGATACCAAACAGGTATCATTGGAGGTAGAGATGAAAAAAAAATCTAAACTTAAGAAACCACTTATAGTATTAGCTATCATTGCTGTAGTGATTATACTCATTATAGTTGGCTTTCGCGTGTTCCTGATTCCAAAAGCGATGGCCACTCTTCAGAGCATGACCGCTGCATCGACCGAGAAGGCGGAAATCCGCGATATCGAAACCGTATTATCCTCATCGGGCACAATTGCTCCCCTTGCCAGTTACAATGTAACCTCCCTGGTATCCGGTGAGATCATTGCCGCTGATTTTGAGGAAGGAGATATTGTAACCGAAGGCCAGGTACTATACCAAATTGCAACCGATACCCTGGATTCCAATATCGATGATGGTGAGACTGGTCTTGCCAGGGCAAAAAAGGATTATGAAAAAGCTCAAAAGAGTTATCAAAAGGCACTAAGTAAATACGATGAAGCACAGTCAGATTATAAAAAGGCCGTGTCCGAATACAGTGATATCAACGTACTTTCCACTGAAACGGGTATTGTAACTAAAGTATATGTAAAAGCAGGCGATACGGTACAGGTTGGAAGTCAGCTTGCTGATGTTTACGACAATAGTACGATGGTTTTAACCGTGCCCTTTAGTTCAGCAGAGGCAAGTACCTCTATGATTGGTAAGGCAGCCATAATAACCATTGACGATACCTTTGAAACCTTAAAAGGAACGGTTACCAAAGTAAGCAGTGTAGAAAAATCCTTATCCGGTAATCGCGTTGTAAAAGATGTTACCATCGAGGTTGTAAATCCCGGCGGCCTTAACGACACTACCTCTGCCAGTGCAAAAGTGGGCAGCTATTATAGTATGAATTCCGGCGTATTCTCCGTGAAAACTAATACTACGATTACTTCCGATCTTGCAGGCAAGATTGCCTATTTAAATCTGGAAGAGAACAGCAGAGTCAATAAGGATGATGTTGTTCTTGTCATTAGCCAGGATACGGTTGATAAGAATTTAAAATCCTATCTGGACGCGATTGATGCCGCTCAGAATACCGTAGACAGCGCCAAAGATGCAATGGAAAGCAGACAGAACGCTATTGAAGATGCTAATTCAGCTCTCCAGGATAGTATCGACAAACGAACCGACTACAGTATTAAGTCTCCGGTTACAGGCAAGGTAATCACCAAGAACTCCCTCAAGGGTGATAACATTAACGGCAGTACTGCTGGTACTTCTCCTTTATGTACGATCTATGACTTATCCGCAATGACCTTCGACATGAATGTAGATGAATTAGATGTATTAAAGGTTAAGGAAGGCCAAGAAGTGAATATCACCGCTGATGCACTGGAAGGTGTAAAAATCAAAGGAATTATAACCAATATCAGCTTATCCAGCAAATCCAATCAAGGCGTGACCCAATATCCTGTCTCTGTTCGTATTAATGAGGTTGGCAATCTGCTTCCGGGAATGAATGTAACCGGTGAAATTGTTGTAGCAAAAGCCACCGGTGTGCTGGCGATTCCCAGTGACGCATTACAGCGCGGCGATAAGGTTTATGTAAAAGATGACACTGTGACCGAAGCTGTCGGTGAGGTTCCTGTAGGATATAAAGCTGTGCAAGTAACCACCGGTATCACCGACGGAAGCTATATTGAAATTACGAGTGGTCTATCCGCGGGTGATGAGGTATATGTCGTTAGAACAGGCAGCGGTATGGGAAATATGATGCAGTTCACTACCCAGGGTGGTGAAAGTGTACAATCTGGCGGTGGTCCTAATAATGACGGTGGTCAGTATCCAGCAAACTAGGAGGTGCAGACTATGAAAAACAGAAATCGTGGGGAAGAAACCTTTTCCGGTCCGTTAATTCAGTTAATCGACATACATAAGGTCTATTACATGGGAACCTCCGAAATCTATGCAAATAATGGAATTGATCTTTCCATTAATGAAGGTGAATTCGTAGCCATCATCGGTAAATCCGGCAGCGGTAAATCTACTATTATGAATATCATTGGAGCACTTGATGTTCCAACCTCCGGTCAGTATATTCTAAAAGGGAAAGATGTCAGCAAAATGAACGATAACGAGCTTGCAACCATACGGAATCAGATGATTGGATTTATCTTCCAGCAATATAATCTGCTTCCGAAGGAACGGCTCATCAATAATGTCTCCTTACCACTGCTCTATTCCGGTATTGGTGCGTCAGAAAGACACGAAAGAGCTATGGCTGCTCTTGAAAAGGTAGGAATTGCTGATAAGTATAAGAATTTCCCAAACCAGATGTCCGGGGGGCAGCAGCAGCGAGGAGCAGTGGCAAGAGCTCTCATTACCAATCCCTCTCTGATCCTTGCAGACGAACCCACCGGTGCACTGGATTCCAGAACCAGCGAAGAGCTGCTGACCTTTTTAAAGCAGTTAAATGAAGAAGGAAATACCATTGTATTGATCACTCATGACCGCTCCGTAGCAGAAAGAGCAAACCGGATTGTAAGTATCCAGGATGGTAAAATCACCTTTGACGGAAATGTTGAAGAATATAGGAAGCAGGTAGCAGGATGAAACTAGGTCAAGCATTTAAATTGGCATGGCAGTGTATCTTAGGAAGCAAAATGCGTTCCTTTCTTACCATGCTGGGAATGATAATCGGTGTTGCTTCTGTAATCACCTTACTAGGTCTGATGCAGGGTGTTTCAAATTATATGATTGACACGTTTTCCGATCTGGGAACGAACAGCCTCACAGTAACACTGCGTAACACAGATACCAGAAAGGTGAAGGTGGACGATGTCTATCGCTTTACAGAGGAAAACAGTGATTTATTCAAGGGCGTTACTCCTTCGGTAGCGGGCAGCTATACTGTAAAAAACGGAACCAATTCTGCTCCTACGAATGTGACCGGTATAGGAGAAGATTACTTTACTCTAAATAGTAAGGATCTGGTCTGGGGCCGCTCTATCACCTTTGCAGATATTAAGAACCGAAGCAATAACTGTGTCATTGGAACTTATCTCGTGAATGAATTATATGACGGAACCATTGATCCAGGCGCTACCATCAGAATAGACGGTCAGATTTTTACCATTGTAGGCGTTCTGAAGGAAGAGGCTGATTCCATGAAGGGCTCCTCTGATGATGTGATCTATATTCCATATTCCGTTGCCTGCAGATTAGCAAAGAATGCAGATATCTCCTCTTATACTTTTATCGCTAAGGATTCGGATCATGTAAACGCGGCGGAGAAGAAACTGGATGAGTATCTATACAAAATTCTTAAGAATGAAGATCTGTATTATATTATGAATATGGCAGCACTTCTCGATATTATTAATCAGATGACTTCCATGATGTCAGGCGTTCTGGGCGGCATTGCCGGAATTTCTCTATTGGTAGCCGGGATCGGTATTATGAATATCATGCTGGTATCCGTGGTAGAGAGAACAAAGGAAATTGGTATTCGAAAATCCCTGGGTGCAAAGCGGAGGGATATTATGTGGCAATTTGTAATTGAAGCAGCTTCGATCAGTATGTTAGGCGGACTGATTGGTATCTTAATCGGAAGTGTAGCAACCACTGCCCTTGGCAGCCTCTTCAAACTTCAAGCGGCACCTACCTCCGGCTCCATATTACTGGCCTTTTGTGTGTCTGCCGCCATCGGTATTGGCTTTGGCTATGCTCCGGCGAACAAAGCTGCCAAATTAAATCCAATCGATGCTTTACGTAGCGAGTAGTATGCAAAAAAAATATACATAAAGAGGCAGAACAAATAAAATACACATAAAAAGATGGAACCGACTCCTGTCTGAGACAGGGTTCGGCTCCATCTTTTTATATTTTTAACTTTTTATACTCTCATACACTTATACTCATAGCCTTCTTATAACTGCTAAGCTCAAGGCTTTCTTATTTCACAACAGCGATAATTTCCACTTCACATAGAACATCCTTGGGAAGTCTTGCAACCTCCACACAGGATCTTGCCGGCTTCCCGGTAAAGTACTCCGCATAAACCTCATTAAATGAGGCAAAATCATTCATATCTTTAATAAAACAGGTAGTCTTAATTACATCGGTAAAGCTAAGACCTGCGGTCTCAAGAATTGCCGAAATGTTCTTCATAACCTGCAGGGTCTGAACCTTAATATCTCCTTCCACTACTTGTCCATTTTCCGGATTAATCGGTATCTGACCTGAAGCGTAGAGCATATTGCCGTGCATTAGCGCTTGAGAGTATGGCCCGATTGCAGCCGGTGCTTTCGCTGTCTGGATAACTTGAAACATAGATAATTACCTCCAGTTATTTTTTGTTTCTAATTATAGTAATGAGTAGCAAATTTTTCAAGCACTATTTCACCCCAATTAATTCCA
>JAEWMZ010000160.1 GCA_023392995.1 Bacillota bacterium | reverse complement strand
ACTGCTGAAGCGCATCTAAAATTTTAGGTAAATTATTCTCCAACCACGATCGGTTATTTTGATAATCTTGATTCAGCATTGACCACGGCTCGGTTTTAGATTCTAATACGTGTTTCAACCATTGCTCCGTTTTATACTCTTTATCCGACTTATCAATCGTATCAGCCCTATCTGCATCAGCTGCAATACCAACCGTATCAGCTCTATCTGCCTTAGCTACATTAGCAACCGCATCAGCCCTATCTGTCTCAGCTGCACTACCAACCGCATCAGCCCTATCTGACTCAGCTGCACTACCAGCCGCATCAGCCCTGTCTGCCTTAGCTGCACTACCAGCCGCACCAGTCCTATCCGCTGTCCAATCCTTCAGCAGCTTTCTAAAGAATTTTTCCCGCTCCCGTTCGTATTGTTCTTTTTTCTCCTTCCTGGATACCATTACCTCTCCCAGTACATGGGAAACGATATCCTCTAAGACAAGCTCCGAATATTTCGTTCTTAATAGGGCTTTGCGAATCTGAGCCACCGTAAGCTTTAATGTACTGCCTTCTACGCACTGCTGTTGCAGAAAACCCTCCAGCGCGGTTGCTTCTTCCAGCGTCAGCTGTTTCAGTAAGACCGTCCCACCCATTCGCCCTAAAGAATCATATCGTTCTTTTAATTGCTGCATCAGCCGAGCAAAGCCTGGGCTACTAAGATAGATCACTGCCTGCGCTAACAACACTTCATTCTCCATTCTCCATATCACCCTCCGTTACCAACCGTTTCACCTTACCATTCCAGATATAGGGCAATACTGTTACATATTTGGCATTCTCCTTACGTAACAGCTGGTAGATGGCCAAATCTGGTACGGTATCGCAGTCTCCCCATAGAATCTGGGAGTTAATCACGAATTCAAATTCCATATCTACCATCAGACGGAACATATCCCTTATATTATGCTCATCCACTCCGGCAAAGGCTTCATCCAAGGAGATTAACCGGGGTGCATCCGGTCTGGCTCCGTCATACTTTGCCACTACCGCAGAAAACAGAGGTACATACATGGACATTGCCTTTTCTCCGCCACTGAAGGTAAAGAATGCATTGTTCGTAAGCTCCTTGCGGTTTTCCCCTGTTTTTTGATAAAATAGCTGAAATTCAAACCATTTCCGGTAATCTAATATTTCCTTCATTACGCCATGGAAGCTTCTGATTTGGTCGGAATCTTCCATGATGCGCCGTGCTTCCTGAACCTTTGTCTGGAAATGCTGGGATAATTGTTCCAGCTCCTCTTCCCTCATTAGACCTGCATCTTTTTTAAGAAGCTCCACCAGATCCTTGGTATCAAGCTGTCCCTCTTCCTCTGCCTTTTTCTTTTTCCACACCAAGTTCAGCTTCAGTCCGCTGGAGGTGTTCATACTTCCCATCAACCGGTTCATCTTCTCTACCCAGTGTTCACTCTTATAGATCTTATACCGAATCTTCTTGCTGATGGTATTCGCCAAAATATCCTCAAACAGTGCCCGGTCACTTTCCCTCACCAGGCTCTTCTGAATCTCAACATCTCCGGCAATACCCTGGATCAAGCTGTGAAATGGAACTTCTCTGCCCTTATATTTTGCAAAAATGGAAAGACGTTTAAACTCCGGCTCCCGATTGCCCACCGCATAGTCTTCATAATCTTTGCGCTCAAAGACGGTTAGGACGGTAAGATTGAAATCCACCAGTTCACTTAAGTTTTCATAAAATTTTTGCTGCAGTTGACTGCTTAGATCACTGCTGCTTCTCTGATTCTCCGCTCTTAGTCCTTGCAGAATGGTTCTGGCCAGCTCTTTTGTCTCCTCGCGGTAGAAGGCTTCGCCCTCCTCGACATAGTTCAGACTCCATTCATCCTTCAACCCTTTTTCCCAAAGGAGCAGATCACATTCACTGCGCCTGCACCGGCCCTCTAATTCCAAGCTCTTTTGACCGTAGCTTTCCTCATAGGCGTGGTATTTCGTTTGCTTTTGAATGCACTCCTTTAATTCTGACGGCAGCTCCTCCAATCTTTGCATACACTCCCGCAGTTCCTGCTGGATGGCTTCAAAGCCCTTTTCCTTTAGCTGCTCCTCCAGCATCCTTACTATACTGTGTAAACCGCTGCTTTCGCGGCTTAATTTACTGATATCATAGCGCAGGCTATCTAACTCCAGCAATAGATCTTCCAATCGATCCCTTTGTATTCGAAGATTCTCCTGAGAGTGGAGGTAAGCTTGATGTGACAGCTGCAGCTGTGCTATCGCTTCCAGATAGCCTTCTGCCTCTTTTTTCGCTTCCCGGTAGGTAGTCAGATCACTTTTTAAGTAAAGCCTTTTGCTATTCTCTGCGGCCTCCAGTCCAATCTCCAGCAGCGCTTTTTGCAAAGTCTTCACCTTGGCTTCCTTTTCCTGCCTAGCAAGCTCCAGCCTCTGTAGCAGCTCCTCCAGGTCGGACAAGTCCTTTACTGCCTCTCTTACATCGGCTTCCGAGGGAAAGCTTTGGTATTCCTGTTCTAGCTGGGCAATCCTTTCTCTGTTCCCCTCTAATTCCTTTGTAATCTCTGTGATCTTCTCCTGATAGACACGAACCTCTTCCTCCAGCTCCTCGAGCTTGGACAGACGATACATCTCTCTGGCTTTCACTCCGATGAACTTTGCAGCATATTGATGGGAAATTGTTCCTTGCAGAATTCCCAGTCCAAATCTTCCTTCACCATCAATCCAGGTCTTACCATTGCTGTTGACTGACATACTGTTTAATAAGCCCGCCAGTTCCTGATAAAATACAATATCTTCAATATCCGCTGATACCTCCAGCAGTTCTCCAAGACTTTGCGCCGCGTAATTGACATCTCCAAAGAGATACGTATCCCGCATTCCTTCTCTTAAAGATAGCACCGTTTGCTGATAATTACTGGGCACAAGCACTGCATCCAGAATTCCCATGCAAGAAAGGGCCTCCTCCAGGCGGTTTCTCTGCTCTGGATTTGTATCTCCTGCAAAATCAATCACTTTATAGAAGGGGAAGAAGGGAATGTTATTCTCTTTTAACCAGCTTCGATTTGCCGCAACCTCTTCTTCTCGTTCCGGCTCCGGCTCCTTCTGGTTTCTCCATTCCTCCAGCTCCAGCTCCTTTTCACGGCAAGCTTCCTGCTCCTCGGCCAGCTGATAGTTTAATTCAATCTCCTGGCGTTGATAACCGGCGAAAGCCTTGTCCTTTTCCTTACGGAGCTGCTCTTTTGCTTCAAAGGGATCGGTATCTTTTCCATAGGAGAGTATGTGGTTTACAAAATAGCTCTCCTGCTGCTCTGACAGCTTTAACAAGGCATTATTTCTGCTCCACTGATAGAATCTCTCCTGCCATTCGCTTTTTAACTCTCTGCACTGCTCCTCTAAAAGCTCCTGCTGCCTCACCGCCTTCTGCTTTTCCAGATTCGTTCTCTCCAAGTCAATCTGAGCTTCTTCCTGCTTTTCCTCGATCTGCTGTTTTCTTTCCAGAATGCCAATTCCAAGATCAATCAGATTTTTCATCTGACTCATCTGACTTCTCAAGGATAGAAAGGAATACTCTTTCTCGATATTCTTTCTTAATTCCTCGGACATAAATTCATGCTCATCAAAGGAAAGAAACTCCAACTGCTCCCCCATCTCCTCTAGCAGTTCCCGAATGGAATTCTCCTGCAACTCCAGCTTACTCTCTATGGAGGCGGTTTGATGGCGCAGCTCCACTTCCTTCTCGGTTCTATCCCCCAGCGACTGCTCCTTGCTCTTAAGCTCTTGCGCTAATTGTGCCAGCCGCTGCTCTGCTTCCAGCTTCTGACTCATAAGTTTGGAGAGGTCACTTTGATCCAGGTTTTCCTTCTTTTGCTTTAAGGTGGTCTCTTCAATGCCAAGACGTTCTTCCTGTGCAAGCGCTTGCTGATATAGATCTTTACTTTCCTCTATTTTTGAAGCGGTCTCACGAAGCTCCTGCTGCAGCTGCTGATATTCCGAGAGAATTTCTAGATACTGCCTTGCTTTTTCCGTCAGCAGTGCCTTATTATAGCTTTGATATACCTCATAGATCTTGTCAGCGGCTTTTTTACCGGCTTCCAGCTCTCTTAGCCGGGTCTTTAGATTATCCATGTTCTCGATCGCCTCGGACATAGGACGAAGATCATCATCCGAAAGGGGAGGCAGTGAATTGCTAAGGATTTCATTTAATATGGTGGGTTTAAAATCCTTCGATAGCTTTGGGGTACGCAGCTGTATCAAAAGATCCACCAATTCCTTATATTCTTCTACATTTTCATAGCCGAACAGGGTGTCATTGACCAGCTTCATATACTCGCCCTGTCCCTCTATTACTTGTCCACCGTCTCCAAGGCGGTTGGTCAGTTCAACCTTACTTAAGGTAATCTTATTCTTAAGATCCTTATAGAGGAAAAAGTCATGTCCAATCCGGCGGCCGTCCCGTAGAATGAAGTGCCAGGAATCCAATTTCTTATTTCGTTTCGCGCACAGGCCAATTCCAATGGTCACATAGGTATCACTTTCTTTCCGTTTAAATTCCATAAAGAGATAGCCCGTTCGTTCCTCTCTTTTATCATTCTCCTCCAAAAGATAGTTCTCCAGCCTTCGCGCTTTTGTGCCAAAGGGGTCTAGCCGCTCTGCCGCCTTATTTCCATCCAGCAAAAGTGGGATGAAGCTCTGCATTGTAACCGATTTTCCGGATCCATTTGCCCCACGCAGCAGTAATCTTCCGTCGCGAAAATAAAACTCTTCCTCATCGTAATACCAAAAGTCAATTAATCCAATTCTATGAATTACCCACTTACTTGTCATCATTCGCGACACCTTCCTTCTCTTCTCCCGAAAAACGCTCCGGATATGTTCCAATCATTTTGCCGATTAAGGGCATCAGCTCAACCTCTTGAGTTATTCCGTCAATCCGGAGGATATCCATACTCTCCAGCTCCTGGATCAGGGTATCTGTGAATTCCCGGTCAGACATCTCCCGGTAGGCCTTGACCAGACCTCCACCGTATTTTCTCCGGCTGTCAAGGATCAGCTCCCGCAAGCTCAGGATTGGAAGATAGATTCGCTCATGAAGCTCTGGCTTTAAGCTGCCTTGCTTTACCCGGTCTACTATCTCTGCGTGAAGCAGCAGGATCATATCCGAGAGACTGTTTCTTGCCGGAAATATTTTTCCCAGATCTGCGTTCTCCCCAAGAATTAGATATGCACTTGATTTATGCACCTGGAGCCGGGCATCCACCAGCTGCTCGATATCATTTTCAATAATACTCCGGTAATGCCTGATGTAGTTAAAATCCTCATCCGCCTCCCGCTCTCGGTACATGCCAAGGGAAAGAAGCAGCTTACGGTATACCCGGTGTCTTCGGATCACGCCCCTGTCCTCATCCATATCCATCCATTCACTGCGAAAGAAATCCTCTACCTTCTGGAACCCACTAATATCCTGGGTAATGGTTCGCATAAAATACTTGGACAGTCCTGTATTTTCATAGAGTGCCTCTGTTGCAAGATCTACTACAAAGCCCTCCATGTTACCGTCATCCACTAAAAACAGATCATTCTTGATGCAGAACTTCATTACCCGGATTAGCCGCTGCCGATTAGCGTAGACAGTCCAAGACATCTGACCTTCCGGCAAATTGGAGGTAATATATTCGGTCAGCTGGGAGAGGACAAATTGCTCCTCCGCCTCCCGGTCCTCCAGGAACATAAGAATCGCACAAAATAGAGCGTAGTCCAAGGGTTCCCTAAAATCCTGCTGCCCCATCCAAGGCAGCGCCTCTCCCGGAAGCTTCTCCAGCTTCACGAGACTGCTGTTCACAATGATACGATAGCCTAATTTTTCCACAAGGAAGGGGCGAATTGCTCCAACCTCTTCCTTGACGCGATAATACAGCTCCTTATCCCTATACTTTGAGATCCAGCGCTGATTCATCAGCTCTTCAAATACATTCATTCGTTCGACTCCTTCTCAAAGACAAGAACAAAGGCAGGCATCTCAAAGCTGCCATCCTCACAGAGGAGCGTACATTTGGAGTCCGTCTTCGGATTTTCCACATAGTATTCTCTCCCATCCTCGGTTTTACCCCGGTTATCACCCTCCAGTGCCCGGCTCAACCAGAGCAGCAGGACATTTCTGGCCTTCGGCGTTAATAACGGCAGCTGGTTAAATTGAATCTTGTCGTCAACGAGAAAGCCCTGCATCATTTCCTTTTCCCGTTCCATCTCTGCGATGGCTTCCTGCTTCGCTTGCTCCTTCTCTGCCTTATATTCACGAATATAGCTCCGCTCCGTCTTCTCCCGGTATTCCCTGACTCTTGGAATAATCTCCAGTGTAAAGGGTTCTTCCTCATATACACCGGAGTTAATGCTGTCCGTTACCCGTTCAAAATCACCTTTCAAATGAAATGGCTTCTCCACTCCAAAAACCATGGCGGACAATCGATGCGCCTCCGATACATCTTTGCACTTCATAAAGATGGAGCAAAGCTTTTTATACTCCTCCTTACGGTTGGCTCCACTGGTAAATTGCTCACTGATCTGTGTTGCGTATCTGGTAATGCGGCGGATACTCTCATTGGTCATGTCAAATAGTCTGGATGCCTCACTGGGCGCTCCTTCATGCTCCACAAACCAGTCTCTCATGCTGCCAAAGCGTCCCTGCGCCTTTTCGTATAATTCGTGCTCATTTACTTCCGTATCCAGTCTTGGGATGGCCATCTCGTATTCCACGACCTTTCGAAAGATAATCTCTCTTTGCTCCGGAGTAATCCTTCGAATCTGCTCTTCAATGGCTCCTACATTCAGCTGCATTCCCTTGATAAAGGATCTTAGGTATTCAATCAGCCTGTCCTTATACAGAAGGAACTGCGTGGTCTTCATCAGCTCCTCAGCCTTCGTGCTATTGAGATCCCTCATATAATCCTGGTAGTTCTGGTTCAACCGGATAAAATCATTGTTAAGGTCATTCCACCAGCCATAGACTTCAAGTGCCGGCTTACCCGTCATATCACCCATTTTGGATATCTCATTCTTAATTTTCTCCAACAAGGTAGGCTCCAACGAAGCTCCTTCTACGAAAAGCTTCTCCAGACGAAGGGTCATACGTTCGATTTCGACAGAATACTCTGATAGCTGATACCGGTACTGGCGATTTTTAAAGGCCTCGATGGAGGTAACTTTTTTGGTATCCTGCATGGTAAGCAGATTGCCCCAGTTTACCAGGGAATCCAGATCCTGTCGGCATTGATCCGTTGTATAATCGATAAACTCCGTGTGAGACCGAAGCTCCTGATAGATCTCCTCCTGCTCCATCCAGTATTTAATCTTCTCATATTGAATATAAAAATAACGAAGAATTACACGATAACGTCTGACGTTCTCCGCTGTTAAATAGGCCGTCTCTTTGATTGGCTTTAGTAACTTATCCGATAGCTCCATTGGCACAGCTCCTTTGGTTTCATGTTTGCTAAGAATAATCATACTGGACAGGATGGAGAATTTCAAGTATGAATCTATCCCATCTAAGGAAACGGGTGTTGCTAAATCACTCTATTCTGTGATCGCAACACCCGTTTCTTGTTGTTTTATGTTATTCCTCAGAACAACTTTGCAATTCGTTGAATCCCCTGTTGATTTATGCTCATTTTTTATCATCGCTTTTATAATTGGATGAGCAGTTATTACTTCCTGCTCATCCTTTATTACAGTTTTTACAATTCGTTGAGCACATATAAATTCCTGCTTATCCTTTATTACAGTTTTACAATTCGTTGAGCACATATAAATTCCTGCTCATCCTTTATTGCAGTTTTACAATTCGTTGAGCACATATTGATTTCTGCCCATTCCATATTGTAGTTTTACAGTTCGCCACGCAACTTATTTCGCACCATAAGTACCATAATACTTACCATAGTACTTGCCGTAATAACGACCGTAATATTTGCCGTAATACCCCTTCTTCTCCATTGGAATCTTATTTAGAACGGTACCAAGGATTCGGCAATTACTTTTATCTAACTGCTCCTTTACGCTCTGCGCAAAGCGATAGCTGATTGCATTGGCTTCAATTACGAGAACCGCTCCATCTGCAATCTTTGCTACAATGGCGCTGTCTATTACGGAGCCTAACGGCGGAGTATCAACTATAACATAGTCATAGGTTTCACGTAAGGTGCTGATTAAATTCGAAAAACGGGTATTATTTAACAGCTCTGCCGGATTAGGACAATGACTTCCCGAGAATATGATATCCAGGTTTTCAATATCTGTATGTAGCTTTACTTCCTTCAGCTCTGCCTGACCGGACAGGTAATGGGTTAAGCCTTGATTTACCTCTCCTACCTTATAACGTCCGACTAATACCGATTTTCTCAAGTCAGCATCTACCAGCACTACTTTTTTACCAACCTCAGCAAAGGAAACGGCCAGGTTAAAGGATACACTGGATTTACCTTCATTCGGTGTACAACTGGTAAAGGTAAGAACTTTAATGTCGTCACCACAAAACTGAATATTGGTTCTTAGGGTTTTATAAGCTTCGTTTGCACGATAATCCAGCTCTTTTCGCTCAATATTTGTAATCTTAGCAGCCATATCATCTCTTACCTTTCTTTATTTTGTCATTTGCTTTTTGCGTTTCTTCTTATCCAGATCTGCTTGCTTTATCCCATGCGCCTCAATTGGAATTAAGCCAAGCGTGCTAATTCCGAGATACTTCTCAATATCCTCAGAAGTCTTAATGGTATCATTCATCAAGTGAAGTACGATAATAATACCGGCGGATAAAATGGCACCCAGCAGTCCGCCGATGATTGCATTCTTAACCGTATTAGGACTGGATGGATTCGGAGACTTATAGCCCTCTTCAACAATACTTGGCTCTTCCGTATCCATTATCTTTGCAATCTGATTTACTGATACCGCTGCGAATTCGTCTACAATCTGCTTTGCTACATAGGCATCCGGATATTCTGCCTGAATGGCAAGAATACGAGTATTTGAAGGATTTGAAACTGAGATGATGTCTACCAGCTGTTCATAGGTCATATCAAGCTCCAGATTCTCAATTACTTTCGTTACCACCGGTCTACTCTTAATCAGTACCATATAATCCTGTGTCAGCTGGGTTCCCATCTGAATGTCGGCTAGACTGGTAATCGAGGTAGACTTTGTTAATATGTAAAGCTTTGTTGTAGAGGTATATAATGGTGTGATCAGGAAACTGCTTACCAGTCCAACACTTGATGCCAGTATGATCGCTGATAGTATAATGATCCACAGCCTTGAGCGTATCAGATAAAATAGATCCAGTAAATCAATCTCAATTTCTTCGTTCGCGTTTGTCCCCATAAATACTCCTTTAAATATATTTGTTTTCTAATACGTTGAGAGGATTTGTAAATAAGATCTTATTTACAAGGCTTTCATCGTATTTCTTCATCATCATTTGTGCCGTTTTAATCATATATGGAATTCTGACCTTCTCATCATGGCAGTCACTTCCAAGCAAATGAATCAACCCTTGCGCCATTAAACTTCTATGATAGGCAGCGTCCCTATCCAGGAGACCGCCGATCAAGCTTGTTGCATTCATTTGAATATAGCAGCCTGCTTCAATCAGGTCATGAATCAAATATTCTTTTTTATAAAAGCAGCGATATCTCTCTACATGCGCCAGAATCGGTATATAACCGTTTCGTATTAAATCGCTTAAGGCGCGATAGATATGCTGATCTGTATCTTTCGTAGAAAACTCAACAAGTACATAACGACTATCCGCCAAGGTAAGTATCTTACCTGCTTTAAGATCCTCAATCACGGAATCACTATAATAGATCTCATTTCCAAGGAAAAGCTTCATGTCTGGATTAATCTTATTTGCTTCTGCCTGTACCTGTTCCAGCTTTTGCCTCAGTACCTCCACCGGTACATTTCTGCCTCCGGGTATATAATGAGGTGTGGCAATGATCGTTGCAATCTGCTGTTCCTGTGCCAGCTGCAACATTTTAATTGTTTCTTCCATACTTCCGGAGCCATCATCCACCTCAGGCAGTATATGTGTATGAATATCAATAAATTTAGCTGTGTTCTCCATCATCAATCGTATCCTATTATTCCATAATATTATTTTTCAAATATCCGGTAAGGGCTATCAGGGCTACGGAGATCGTAAAACCCAACCCGCCTGTAAATAATAATACTTCAATATCCCACTGCAAACAAGCATTAATAAAGTCCCGGTAATACTCTGTCGGAATGTCAAGCCGAAGATATGGCTTTCCGATCAGTAAACCCAGGGAGCAAAAAATTGTAAGCAGCGATGATGCTGTTAATGCATAGGTGATGTACCTCAGTCCCCTATGAATGTGCCGCTGCATTCTGATTAGAAAGAAGCAAAGTACTGCAATACTTGCTATGAGAATCGGAAGCAGAATGATCATGATACGGTTATATTGGAGCTTTTGCTGATGCAAGGCATTAAAATACTCCAAGCTGATCCGATCTGAATATTCCTTTACTACCGCATCTGTAACGGCCTCAATATTCGCTTTCCTCTCCTCGGTAAGGTTCATGCCCTTACTAATTATAAACTGGTTTATATTACTCTTCAATTCTTTTTCGATATTTTCCGATTTAATCTGAGCTGTTTCTCCATTGAGTGTATTGCTGGCAAAGTAGCTTCCGCTTATGTATACCCGCTGCAGGGTAATTACCTCTGAGAGAACCGTTTCGGGAAGGCCTGCCTCTGTCACGATTTTCTCTGTATTTTCCAGAATTACCTTATGGAGTTTATTAAAATACTCGCTCTTATTCATAGAGCCAGTTATGCTCCTATTATTAAACACACCCGTATAGCCTACGCTGCCCAAGAATAGCATTACAAATAGTACGGTAAGAATTAGACCAAAGAGTGTACTAATCCCCTTTTGTAGTTTTGGCTTCCATCGCTTCATCTGTATTCCTCCCCGCATTATTCTACTTTTTCTGCCGATACGGGATCACAGTAGACAAAAAACCGATTCTCTCTCTCCCCCGTCAGCTGACCAAAAGGATAACAGGTATATAGGATCAACTGCTCCTTCTCCTGGGTCAAATCAAAAGCAGTCGGATCCGACTTGGAAAGAACCTTCTTTGATACCACGCTGTAATCAAAGGTACCATAGTCTGTGGCGATCGTAATAATATCGCCAATCTTAACCTCTGCTAAGGGTTTAAAATAAGTAACATCATGACCACTAACCAGCATTGGCTTCCCCAATCCCGGAAGTGTATTATTCGTATATTGCCCTGCTCCGTCCTGAAGCACCTCATCGCTGTCTCCATAATAGAGGGGTGCTGACAATGCAATCCGTTCACAGGATATCGTACCATAACGTGTATCAGGCTCAGGTACTTGAATCTCGCTCTTATTCAACGTACTATCCTGTTCTTCCACTACCCTGTTCACGTCTGCGACGAATAATCCTGAATCCTCTGGTGCTCCTTCTGTGATTAAGAGCTTCCCCTTTGCAATTACATAAGAAGATAAGGGCTTACCTCCAATACATAAAACAAGGGTGCCTAGCACCAGGTAAAGCAAGGTCATACCAATATAGGTGAATATTTGGCGAAGTGTTCTATTCATTTTTATGAGCGAAAAAGTTATATTTTAAGGTTACAAGCATTCCTGCTATCATGAGCACTCCCATTCCAATTAAGGTGTAGATTGTAGGGTTTAAATTAAAGCCGGTGTCTTTGATGATGTTGGTATCAATAGTTGTATCAGAGTTCTTAGTTCCACCCTGATCCTCGTGGCTGTCTGTGAGCTTCTGGTCTTGGTCATCCAGTACCTTATCTATTGCAGTAACCGGAGAGCTCATATCAGAGTCATCTTTTCCGGAGGAATTGGGATTATCCTTATCAGCGGCTGACGTTCCTGTTTGATCGTCAGAAGGGCTGCTCGCTTCATTTTGATTTGACTCTGAGGAGTTGTTATTCGTGTCCTCCTGATCGTTCTCAGATGAATTAGCTTCCCCCTTTGTATCCTCAGGTGAAAGGGGAACCATATAGCCTTCCTTTACGCCCCTTTGAACATTTGCAAAGGCTTCTTGCATGACTTTATCCTTCTGCTCTGCGTTCAGATCAATATCATCACTGCTTAGATAGGCGATCAGCTCATTGATATATTCCTGCTTTACAACATAATCAACGCCTTCATACTCGTAGGCTCTCCTGGCAGCACTGATTATTTCCTGTTCGTACGCATTCAAGGTACCCGCATATACAGTGGATGTAAGCATAATGCTTATCATGAGTGCACCCGGTATCAGTATTGCCTTTTTCATGAAATCCTCCCTGTTACACATCAAAGGATTTTCCGCGGTTGCGGAAAATCCTTTGGTGAAAGCTATTATCATGGATTAAATACTATTTAAAATTTTACGTCAAAATCCACATTTTTACTTGTTGAGTTAGTTGCATCAATTATTAACTTATTATCATTTACTTTTGTAAATTTATAGGTTACTCCAGATGCAGTCTTTACAGAAACCGTATTGGAATCTCCATCTACTGTGCACTCGAAAGTCTTTCCATCAAGGCCGTTATTACCACCCTTAAATGTTACAATCTTTGTCAAATCACCAATAGTCGATCCTTTTACAATTACTGTTTGATTTCCATATTTTGATACAGTAATCTCACTATTAATTAATTTCCATAAGTCAATGGTATTCTGATCATTATCCAAGAAGCTTACCAGCTTACTTAATATTGTACCATCAATTGTATAAGTATGATTGTTGTATTTTACATCAACAGCAGTCAATTGCTTATAGGATTTAGCCAGTGTAAATGTTGTTGTTGTTCCGTCAGTAGTCTTCACAACATTTGGAGTAACATTACCGTTATCTCCGCCACCTGTAGAACCACCAGTAGAACCGCCTGGTGTTGTTGTAGTAGTATCAGGAGTTACCTGAGTAGCATCGCTACCAGTACCTACAGTAACAGTAACTTTAACTTCACCCTTTACAACCGGAACTGCATCCTTGGATGCTGCTGTAACTTTCGTTCCTTCTGCACCCTTGTTCAGTGTAAGTTCAATCTTCTCTTTACAATCCAAAGCCAAAGGAACGCTTGAAGTAAGCTTAATGTTCGCTACACTAGCTACAACAGGAACCTGTTGCTTAGAAGTAC
>JAEWMZ010000145.1 GCA_023392995.1 Bacillota bacterium | reverse complement strand
AGAGCCAGAACCATCTGAGAAAAAAGGCGATCGATTACACCATCCGCTAAATAGTGCTTTCGGAACCGACTGATCGTAGCATGGTCAGGAGCACTCTGTCCAGCCAGCAGCCAGCGGAAATTTATATTTCTGTGGCATGCTGTTTCGATTTTTCTGGTTGAGTATGTATCTTGTGAATAAGCATAGGTCATGATCTTGAACATGGTCTGTGGTTCCACTGCTGGATTTCTTCCTTTAGAAGAGTAAGCCGTATACAACTCTGTGTAATCCAATTCCTCCAATATGTGCCTCAACAGTCGGACAGAAGCATCTTCAGGTATCAAACCATCGTTGATGCAACACAACTCTATACATTTAAAAATAAGAGTGATGAACAGTGTCTTAGCAGAACATTTACGAATAAAGAAACTGGAGAGAAAACCATACAGTATTATCATAGTGTATTAGAAACAAAGATTGGGCTGGGAGAGGATCTGTTGTCAGCATTGCTAGTGAATTTATTGAAAATGATGGAGAAGATGCCGAACGACAGAATAAAATGAGCGTCGAAGAAATCAAGAGGACTGTGAGATAAAAGCATTCAAGAGACTTACAGAAAAGCTCAAGAAGGAATTTCCAAGATTTCCAATCTATATCATGGGTGATAGCCTGTATGAGGTAAACTAGTTGATATCCTTGGTTAAGTTCGGTATAATCTTTCTTGTGTAATTGTGTTATTCGCATGACTTAATTACACCATTTTGCGGATTCTTCGGAATCTGCATTTATGATTTTAAAGCATACAAAAAGGGGCTGTTGCTCAACTAACTTAATGCTAGTTTTGCAACAGCCCCTTTCGATGATTTGGGTTAATTGGATTTATGCTAAATAGCTAATGATAACGTAAACTAGTAGTACTTAACGATATTAGAGGAAGGGGGGATAAGGTAAAAATTAGCTAGTCAGGCGTCAGGATATATGCAGGTAATAAAATTCAGATGATATCAGATCTAAAGGATATAACTTGGTTGGTATATATTCATACAGATCATACTAGTAAATCATGGATGAGAAGCATTAACTCATTTGAAAATAAAAATCAGCTCCCAACTGAATCGAAAAGCTGATTTTCATTTTTAATTCTATTGAACATTAACAGGTAGATCAATAATACGTACAGGTTTTCCCGTTATATCATAAGGATACTTACCTCTAGTCAGGCTAGAGTAGGATAGTTTAATAAGTGACTTGGACGTTATGGTTGAAAAATCGACATCAGCTAAATTATCGGGATGAAAAGTAATAGTCCACTTACCATCAATGTCAGCAGTACTCTTATCAAGATCAAGTTTTCCTCTTAATCGATAATTAGTCCCATTTACATTTAGTACATATTCGCATCCGGAATTATCATATAATAGACTATTTTTTACAGATGATTGAAGAGAAAAACGTAGCTCCTTTTTTTCAATATTCAATACACCATTTTCGATAGAGTAGGGAGGTAGTATTGTTATATCTGAATTATTGATTACTTTTCTGATAGCTGAGTACTCTTGACCAGTGACATCAAATATTTTACTATATTGTGGTGTAATGGTGATGTCGTAAGATGGCTGAATTGCTTCTGTCTTCGAATTCATAGCAATGATAAATGTATCGGATACCGTATTTACAAAGCCTAAGTATCGCCAAGAGGATGAATCATTAATATTGATTCGGAAAGTATCTCCTACATAAAGTACTGATTGATTTAGGTAGATTCTCATGTTTTCTCCATCCTCAGATAAAACAATACTTTTGATCATAGGAGTTGATTCTTTTAGAACATTCGTTTCGCTTATGGTATCTGTTGCAATTTCTGCGCTTCCGTACAGTGAAAAACCCTGCATCTTAATTGCCGAATCTGACACAGAAGATATAAAGCATACATCAGTAGGTATATATTGAATAAGAAGATTATTTAAATCGGACCCTTCTGGATACGTTAAGGTCAAATCCATCCATTTATTATAATATACTTCGGGCCTAGATATCTGGCTACCAGCTGTTACTAATGATATCGCAGCACCGCTAACACCTGTTACCGAAAAGGCACTACCACTGACAGTTGAACTGACATTAGGAGTTAGATTGGTATATACACGAATGATACGAGATTTATTACCATTGTTATCAGCATTACTGGGGCTTCCATGCCAAAATGTATTTTGGAAACGTAAAGTAGAATAATAGTCACTTGGGCCACTATTAGTGACTTTTACTTGTGTCAAAGAATCAGAGGTTTTTTCAGCTGTTTTTACAACAAAATAAACAACTAAATCTGAATAAGTAATATAATCTGGATTAAAAGTAAGTACTTTTTCTTCATTTCCTGTGAAGGTGACAATACCTGATTCGCAAGCCTCCCAAATCATATGAGTTGAAGTATTACTGTCGATCTCAAGATCCTTTCCTAAATGACCATGGATAACCCCATCAATAGACATACCAAAACTGGAATCAGGATAACCGACTGTGTAATAGACAGTAGCAGGAGAAGTGGAGTTTGCAATACCTTCCTTTAATTTTAGCTTAATACTAACATTTGCTTTGTTAGCGGAGGTCTTTGTAAATGTTACTTTTGGATAACCTGATTCAATACGATTATCGGGTTCTCCTATTATAACACCATTTTTGGATGATCCAGGATCAGTGCCAGGGTTAGTCCCGGGATTAGTCCCGGGATCAGTGCCAGGGTTAGTGCCAGGGTTAGTCCCAGGATCAGTGCCAGGGTTAGTCCCGGGATCAGTGCCAGGATTGGTACCAGGGTTAGTCCCGGGATTAGTCCCAGGAGTAGTATTAGAACTTGGTATATTTTCTGCTGTTACACCGATAGCATTCTTGCCAACAATAACTTTAGTGTCTGTTGTTTTAATAGAACTATAACTTCCATCGATTTTGGCTGTTTCCACCTTACCGGCACCTAAGATTACTGTTTCAGGAGCAGCACTGCTGATGGTTTTGATCGAGGCATCTGCAGATACATTAATGATAAGACCTTTTGCAGCTTCAGCGGCAGTCACAGTTGATATAGAACCTTTTTCATTAAGCTGAATTGAAGAGCTTGTAGCAGCAGTCATTACAGAAGTAACTGCGCCTGAGATACTTACTTTAGCCTCTTTAGCCTCTTCCTTTACTTCAAGAGACTGAATAATTGTATCAGCTGACACTGAAAAGGAAGGATTTTTGCCTGATAAGTTAACATTTGCAATCGTTGCTCCATTTGTTAATACTTTTAGATCATTGCCCACCACATTAACAGTACCAATTTCTCCATATAATACAATGTCATCGCAGCCATCATTAATGTTAATGATATTTACTTCTGCGCCTCCACTCACTTTGATACTGATAGCGTTATTAACCTGTACAATCTCCATTACTTGAATGCTTGAAGTACCAAGAATCCTTATGGAATTTTCGCCACCACCTCTTACAATTAGTTTCCCAGTAACGGTGACATTGTTAAGAATAGCCTCCTTATCTGCTACTCCATCACCGATAACAAGATTACCATTAACCTTGATATCTGTTAGTGTTACATCAGGTTTATTAATAATTACATTTCCCTTGTAGATCTTATCACTAACATCCTTGGATATAAGGGTAGGAAATACCTCTGAAATATAATTTTTCAACGCTTTTGAAGTCAATGAAGTGTAGGGAGCATGCTTTCCAAGTAATTCTAACCTTGTGGTTTGTAAAAGCCTTGATAGTATAGTTGCCACGAAATTATAATCTGCTTTAGCATATGCATTTGTTAACTGGTGGTATTTGTTAGGTACAATATAACCAGCATTGTAGGCAATAGACATTACTGAATAATATGCATCACCTTTTTTGTAATTCACAATGCTTTTCATATTAGTGGATTCCTCAGTTGCACCTATTAGTGAGTTTATTAACTTGCACACCTCACCGCGTGTAATGAGAGATGCTGCTTTTGTTGTACTTGCAATAGCAAGCTGAGTTGGTGATAGCATACCAAAAACCATACCAAGTATTAGAGCAAAAACTAGTAACCTTTTTAATATACCTTTCATAATATCCTCCTTTTTAATTTATAATTAGAGTCATAACGACTTTAATTTAGTATTTAATTTTTTTCTTAGAATTGAATAAAAGATAGCTGGTAAAAATGGGATTTGCTAACATAATACTACATTAAAATGGAAGGAGTCAACAAAAATTGACATAATTCAATCCGGTTATATCTAATTCGTCATTTGATAAATATTGTTGGATTATTATAGGTTATGTACAAAATAATTGGATAGTATGTCTGTAATAAAAAATGCTTAGTGCAATATGCCGTTAAAATGAAAAGTCAATCATTGTTTTGTAGGAATAAAATACCAGATGAATATATACATGAATTACCTATAAGCCAAAGTTCACACATGTAACTCATTATCTTTATTTCAGAGAAATGATAATAATTTTACTCCTCCGCCTTGAGAAATACATAAATAAGTTGAAAATATAGATAAAATAAGGTATCATCTAATTTAATATAAATTATGCCATATAATAATGTAGTAATAAAATAAAAATATCTGCAAAAGTAAAAAAACACAACAAGTTATCATAGAAATGAGGAAACAACATGGAAATGATTAAGGTGAAAGACCTTACCTTTGAATATATCAGGCGCGATGAAGAAGGCAATGTGGAATCAATCAATAAAGCCATTAACAATGTCAATCTGGA
>JAEWMZ010000126.1 GCA_023392995.1 Bacillota bacterium | reverse complement strand
TCTGTCAGGGAAAATGTACTATCGTCTATGGAAAACTGGTTATAGTCGTTTGGGGAAAAAGCCATTGTTAATACCTCGTCTTTGGTTATTTGATAATACAATTATACCAGATAATCGCGATGATTTGTGGTTGTGTTAAATTTTCAAGGTACAAATATCAATTTATTTTAGGGGATGACCTTTTGACACCCTAATCTTAATTAATAAATATAGAATTCCCGGTATGCCCAAGATATAAATTGGCAACCACTTTTTAAACTGCTTACTTTTCTTCATGTTTACTCCCGTGCCTTTCACTTTTTAATGACTTATTCCAGTGAACTTATGATCTGATAATAATGAAGCATTTTGTTTATAGAAAAAGGGCAGTAAAGCTTGACTGCCCTCTTCTTTTTTAATCTTTCTTATGGATATTGAATCATTTATTTAGCTGCTAACCATGCATCCAGCTGCGTCTGATTTTCCTTAATAATTTCTTCCATTCCAGCATCCTTTAGCGCTTTATTAAAATCTGGAATTACTTCATCCGGATTTACATTTCCGGTTGTTAAGGTTGCTTTATATTCGTTAACCACATTTTGAACAGCCGTAAGCTGGGTTGTCACCTTCGTTGTATCAAAGTTATAACCAAGACAGCTTGACTTCGTACCCCCATTCAATCCATAATTATCAATTGTTGCAAAGAAATCATCCGTATTCGGTGTACGCTGATATGCTGTCTTTGTATCGCCAAACCATTGAATCATATCGCCGCCATAGCCTACATTTTGGCTGTTAACACCCTCCGGGAAGGTAATTATATTCTGAGTTCCCTCTGCCTTAACATAATGCTTACCCTCGATACCATAATTCATAAGATTAGCAAGCTCTGTGTTAGAATAGATCAAATCCAGTAATTGAACTACTTTTTCCGGTTTTTCGCAATTGCTAGCAACTCCCCAGGATTGAGTTGTTGTATATCCTGTTGTTAATAACGCTCCTCTAATCACAGCTTTTCCAAGATTCTTACCAGTGATATTTCCCCAATAGGATTGACTTGAACCCACACCACTACTGCAAGTAAATCCAAAGCACTGTCCATTTGTCATAGAATCGATTGTAGTATAACCATTGGTTAAAGAATCTGGAATAGCATAGCCCTTTTGCATCCAATCATAGTGATCTTTGCACAAATCATAAAATTCCTGTGATTCATACCAATTGGTAATCGTCGTATTGTTTGCCGGATCTACAACAACTCCATAGCTTAATGAATTGTTATCACCGAGCGCATCAAAATTGGCTCCAAATTCTGTGATAGACGCACCAGCGCCATCGCCGAGAGAGATACCATAAGCAGACATACCACTGGCTTTTACCTGTTCAAACACTTTGACAAAATCTTCGTTTGAAGTAATTTTCTCAGGAACAGTAATTTTATACTGATCTGCCAAGTCCTTATCATAAAAGAACACTACTTCCTGTCCAGGATATAAAATGGATGGATAAGCATATACTTTACCATTGATTGTACCGGCTGCCAGCAGATCCCCTGCACGTTCTTTTAATGCCGGTGTCAGTAAGTCCGTAATATCTGTTAATAAACCATCACTGACGAGAGCACTTGGTTTTGTTATTAACCCTGTATCCATTAAGTCCAGCTTTTCCCCAGCTGCAACAGACAGGCTTAATTTTGTTCCCTGTTCTGCAATTGGAACCATTTTGATTTTCACTGTACTATTAATTGCAGGTAATGTAATTTCATTGATTGCAGCCTCTACCTCCGCTAGATCTGCATAATCCTGATAAATATTCACCAATCCCACTACGATTTCAAACGGCTTCTCATCCGTTGTTGTTGGAGCTGCCCCCTCTGTTACCCCCGCAGTATTCCCCTTTGTTGTTTCTTCTGACTTTTTCGAAGAACAACCATTCAACAAGCTAACTGCAAAAATAAGTACCATTCCTAGCGATAAATACTTTTTCCACTGTTTCATTTTCATAAACCCTCCTAATGTTTTCTTGTAGATACAATATAACAAAAAGCATTTATCCGTTATAGTAAAATAATTACCTGCACTTGGACTAAAATGACCTGTTTTTTGTCACTTTTTTTAAGTATCTATGTTTTATCGTTCCCATAACATAAGAATACTGCACAAATTGCATTATAAATCAAACTGATGTTTTGTAATTATTTTACACAGCAAAAACAAAGCTACCATAACCTCAAAAAATCTATCATTAAGCTTGTTTTTTGCTCCGGTATTCTGTTGGTGACATTTTACACTCTTTCTTAAAAACTCTGGTGAAATAGGCATAATCAGAATAACCGACCATGAAAGCTACATCCTTAATAGGAATTTTTGTATCTATAAGAATATGGGTCGCCGTCTCCATACGAGCCTGTGTTATATAGTCAATAATGCTAAATCCTGTTTTATTTTTAAAGGCTCTCATTAGATATTGGGGATTAAAATTAAGTTCTTTTGCAATGTCAGGGACGCTGAAGGAATCCATCATATGATCCCTAATATACTTCTTCACCTTCTGCTCTACATTCTGCTCGCAAAGCTCACTTTCCTTCTCTTTGATCTGATAATCCGTTAATCTGCCCCAGTTTACCGCATCCACATTCTCATCACCGTCAGACCTGGCTTCCAACTTCTTTACCAGTATTGTTATAATCCGAAAAAGCTCAGAATAATCAATGGGTTTTAGAACATAATCATAGCATTTTAGTTGTATTGCTTTTCTCATATAGTCAAACTCCGGATGGCAGGTTACAAAGATACAATTAATATCATATTTGTGATCTCTGATCCAATCGAGTAAATGAAGCCCCGATCCGTTTGGCATTTCAATATCGCAGACTAAGATATCAATTTTAGTTTTTTTAATAATGGATATCGCAGAATCCATGTTCAGAGCTTTATGAACATCGCGGATCCCGCATTTTCTCCAATCAATATTCTTTTCTATCGCATCAACACTTCTAGGCTCATCATCAACAAGCAGCACACGAAACATTTTTCCTCCATTTCCGCATAGTACTATGCATATAAGACATTTACAGATTCAAGGGTAAAAAGATATCAACGACTGCTCCCCCGGTAGGTGCATTACTGATCTATATTTGCACCTTTTCCTGGTATAAGATATCCATTCTTTCTATCGCATTCTGTATTCCAATACCCAGGTTATCCTGATAGGTTCTTGTTTTGATAAATCTATTGATACTGACTAAGCTTTCTTCCGGGAAACCATTTCCGGTATCTGCTATTGTTACTTTTAATTTCCCCTCTCTTTCACAGGCTAAGACAAAGATATACATCTTCTCCTCATTCTTAAATCCATATTTAATGCAGTTTTCAACGAAAGTCTGGACGATCAGCGGCGGAATCAGAATACCGCTCACTTGCTTTTCCCATTCAACTACATAGTCCAAACGATCAAGGTACCTTTCCTTTTGAATTTGCAGATATGTTTTAACATGTTGAAAATCATTTTCCAAGATTACATAATCCACCTGGAGATTCACAATATATCGAAAATATTTTGTCAAATACAGTACCATTTTTTTCACAAGCTCGAACTCATTTATCTCATAGGTGTAGAGCAGATTCAGAGCATTCAGAATAAAGTGGGGCCTAATCTGCTGACTGATATATTTTAGCTTAGCCTTTTGCTCTCTAATTTTAGTTTTGTATAAATTGTTCTCAAGCTCATTTAATTCATCCATCATCTGATTAAATCGTTCCATTAATCGGCTGAATTCATTGTTATCTGTAATGTTCTCCAAAGCAATCCTGTACTTCCTGTCACCATTTCCAATCCTGTTCATTGCAAGCGTCAACTGCTTAAGCGGCCTTACGATTTTTAGCTGGAGCCAATACAGTAAAAGCGGAATTGTAAAAACAGATAGTATCACTACGATAAATATAACTTTATTTATGACCGGAATATTATAAAGCATAGATTTTGCCGGTATTAATATTCCAAGGTAAAAATCCTCCTCCCTGGAATTCACATAATAATTCCTATACTTTTGTCCGGCTACCGTAAGACTTTTTTTCTTGGATTCCTTTGATGCCAGACAAGAATTCAATAATTCCTCTGTGATTGTATTGGAATAGGTTGCATCCATAAAGTAAACCGTACCAAGTAAATTCTCGTTGTCCAGCCCCAGATTTTTCATGATACTATTCAGTGGAATCCAGCAGCCTCCGCTGAAATTACCGTATTTTTTGGTATACAGTAGATAGTAAGAATTCGAGATCTTTACAATCTGTAAATGATTGTATCGAAAATCCTCCTGTTTTCTGAGGTGCTTCGATATATATTCGTGAATTCGAATATTCACACCGGAATTATTCCCCCGAAACAAAAGCAAGTCCAAATTTTCATAATAAGCAAATACACCTTTGATGCCCCCATAACTTGCGGATAGATTACTGAGCCATTCCGTTGTTTGAGCCTCATAGCGAAAATACTTGGACTTTGGCGTATTTTTGTCATACTTACTCATAAACGTATAGCTCTTGTTGTCTGTTACATACCGAATGAAATCTGTATCAATCTGAGATATCATGTTGTCTGTCTGATTGATTGCAATTTGCAGCGAATTAAGATTGCCTTCAATTAATTTTTGTTCCATGTTCTGATAGCTGATGATACTGGATATAATCGTTATTATCGTTATTGTCACCATGATAACAAGCGGTAATAGGATTATCTCATGAATAATCGATCGAAATCTCTTCCCTTTCATTAAAAACCTTCCTCCAAACCCTTGATTTATATCTAGAGTGTTCCGATCGGTACCATGAGTTTTCAGTCACACCCTAGATTAATATCTGTATTCTATCCTAAATCCTCAGCCTAACCCAGTAATATTTTATCTACTATAGTTCGTATCATCTCACCTATATAAAAAAGGAAGTACCCCCTGGAAGATATATTAAGTTTCATTCAATATATCCTGCTTTGTGTACTTCCTGTCCCTTTATCAACTATCCACCAACCATCCTAAACCAACACTTACCTTACTTATTACTCACCAACATACTCAGCTGCACTCATACCGGCAATACGTCCTGTATTTACTGCAAAGCCCATAGAGTTACCAGGAAGCAGGAACATGTAACTGTCATCATAGATATTACATGCATCCGTACCGGCACAATACAGACCTGGAACCGGCTCAAAATCTTCTGTGATCGCTTCACAATTCTCATTGATCTTAACACCGCCCACAGTACCATAGCCACCTGCTCGAACCTTTGCGCAATAGAAAGGTGCTTTTTTCAACGGTCTTAAATATTTTTTATCCTTGAAGAACTCTTCATCCACACTGTCACAGTAATCATTATAAGTATCAACGGTTTCGACCAGATTGTCCACTGAGATACCTGCTTTTTCCGCTAATTCTTCTACGCTATCTGCCACAAAGAAGTCTTCTGATTCATTATCCTGAGCTATTTTAATTCCTTCATAGAAATCAGATACATCTGGATTGGTACGAACCAAACTTACATTATCTACTCCGTTACGGATATAGTATTTTAAGATGGAAGTATCGACAATACTATAGCAGATTCTGTCCTTTTGATGGGTAACCACATTAGAGAGGTAGGTTGCATTCTGCATCTGATCCTCATTCATAACACGCTTTCCAAGCTTATTTACCAACAGATTCGGTTGGGAGAATACATTGGATACACCCTGAGGTAGCTCGTCACAGCCTTCAATATTCGCTGCCATCTCGATACGGACGGTGGTCTTTCCGGCACCTGCGTCCCACGCCATCTTCATACCATCTCCCATAAGTCCCGGAATGGCAAAGTTGAACATATCCTCACCCTGTGTAAAGCCGGTCTCCTGTTTGATCAGGTCTTTGTTCGCCCCGGCACCTCCGGTGCAAACGATAGCAGCTCTACAGGAAATCTGAATCTCTTCTCCGTCTTTACTGACAGCTGTTACACCTGCAACCTTACCATTTTCCATTATAATTTTCTTAGCCGGAGTCTCCATTAAGAAGCTTACGCCCAGCTCCAGAGCCTTGGTATAAAGCGCCTTATTCATAAAGGAGGCTGCTCTTGGTCCAATTGCCCGGTCAGTTTTTACGATATGCCAGGTTGCTTCTGATTTCGGGAAATAACGGAAGGCACCTTCGAACTCAACTCCCATATCTTCCAGCCACTCGATCGTTTCTGCTGACTGCTCAAAATAACGTTTAACGAGTCTTGCATCCACCTGATAATGGGTATACTCCATAAACATATTGAAAGCCTTCTCCACAGAGAGGTCTATCATCTGTCTCTTCTGATGCTTGGTTCCAATTCCCAGCGGTCCCATTCCCATATTGGCTGCTCCTCCGACAGTTGCTGCTTTCTCAAGCACAATTACACTGGCGCCATCCTCTGCTGCCTGAACCGCAGCGGATAACCCAGAGGGTCCTGCTGCTATAACTACAATCTGAGCTTCTAAATTTTTCATTGCTTTTCCTTCCCTTTCTCCTGCAGTGATTGATCTGATACTAGACTTTTCTAAACAGCCGTCCGAGCTTCTGATCGACCTCACTCATATGCCATATTTCTTATTTTCTTATATAAATTCTATCAGAGGATACCTTTCGTGACATTCTAATTCTTGTCTTTAACCACACAATCTTCTCTCTCTTTTTATTCCATAATGGGCATAAAGAAAAAACAGAACAATTTTCGTATGTGAAATATTGCTCTGTTTTTTATATTACTCTATATTTGAATATGATTAGTAGCCAAGTTTATTAATCGATGGGCTCCTGGTTAATATAATTGCTTTTATTTTACCGCTATAATATCTATATCGTATTTTACTATCGATACAAATAGCTAATATGAATGTATTTAATCTCCTGTGCCTTAATCTAAACTTTCCGGTTCAGCCATATAATCACTATCGCCAATGGTAACCTTTATATTCCCCTCCTGCTCTTTTTACCTATAGGATACCACCTCCTAAGGCAACGGAATGCTCCGGTATCTTTCCTTTTTAAACCGGACTACAAAACAGATGGAGCGAAATAGCCAGTCAATCGTCATAGCAATCCAAACTCCCAGCACTCCCATACCCAAATAGATTGCTAACACATAGCTAAAGGCAATTCTCCAGACCCACATCGAGACCAGGGAAATCCACATGGTAAATTTCACATCATAGGTTGCTCGAAGCGCACTGGGCAGTGCGAAGGACAATGGCCAGATCAGAGAGGATAGAATACAGTGATAAATGATCAACTGTCTCGCCAGGGTCGAAGTCTCCTCACTCAGTCCATATAACTTTAGAATCAAAGGAAGCACAAGGACAATCAGTAAATTCAAGCCAATAATAATTAAAAATGAATATTTCAGCAGCCGCTTGGTATAATACTTTATTCCATCATAATCTCCTGCTCCCATGCATTGACCTACTACCGTAATCAGTGCCAATGCTATGGCGGAGCCTGGAAGAACTCCAAAGCTTCCTATGGTACCTGCAACTGCATTGGCAGTGATTGCGGATGTTCCCAGCCCAGCGATAATTCCCTGTACGAGAATCTTACCAATCTGAAATACACTGTTCTCCAGTCCATTGGGAATTCCGATGTGCAGGATTTTCTTGATCATATTCAGATCCAGGCGAAAGCCTCGAATTCTGCCAATATGTATCAACAGTTTTGTATTTCTTAGTAGAATGAATACTGTGATTGCTGCAAAGGCTCTTGATATTAAGG
>JAEWMZ010000087.1 GCA_023392995.1 Bacillota bacterium | reverse complement strand
CTCGTCTTTGGTTATTTGATAATACAATTATACCAGATAATCGCGATGATTTGTGGTTGTGTTAAATTTTCAAGGTACAAATATCAATTTATTTTAGGGGATGACCTTTTGACACCCTAATCCTAATTATATTAGATCAGAAAGGAAAATAACAAATGCAAAAGAGAAAAAAATTATTAGTAATGACGCAGTTTTCTATTCTATTGGCAATTGAAGTGATCGTCTGCTTTACACCACTTGGTTCTTTACCAGCAATAGGACCAGTGGTTGCCACCTTATCCCATCTTCCAGTTATAATTACAGCGATATTGTTAGGAACAAAAGCTGGTGCTGGAATGGGATTTTTCTTTGGGCTATTTAGCTTTATCGTCTGGACGTTCATGCCTCCAGCTCCGATTGCATTTGTTTTCACACCTTTTTATTCACTAGGTGAGATACATGGGAGCATATGGAGCATAATGATTTGCTTTATTCCCCGTGTATTAATCGGCGTTATAACGGGAATTACATATAAGTGGTTCTCCGGGAAAACGAAGAACAGAGTTATATTATATGGGATCAGTGCTGTGCTTGGAAGTTTAACAAATACAATTTTAGTATTAGCAGGTATTTACTTTATTTTTGGACAGTCATATGCAGTTGCGACAGGTTCTTCCTATCAACTTCTAAAGGCAGTGTTTGCAATGACCATTTTAACCAATGGTATCCCGGAAGCTGCGATAGGCGGTATCATAAGTTATGGAATTTGCAGACCTATGGAGTATGTGAATAGATTAGATACATAATGAAATTATTATGGAAAATAATACCCAATTATGGTATTCTATAAAAATAAATTACTTAAAATAGAAGTAATTATGAATGTAGTAACTATAACAGATAAGAAAGATTGCGTATTATGGAAAAAATATTGATTATTGAGGATAACAAGGACGTAAATAATATGCTTCGGGAAGCCCTTGAAGAGGAAGGGTATGAAGTACGATCGGAGTACGAGGGCCTATCAGGTATGAGGACACTGAAAAGTGAAGCCTATGATATACTGCTGCTTGATATTATGCTGCCTTATAAAAGCGGAGACGAGATATTAAGAGAATTAAGGCAGTTCAGCGATATGCCTGTCATCATTTTATCCGCAAAAGACATGGTGGGACTCAAAATCGATCTGTTAAAGCTTGGAGCAGATGATTATATGACAAAGCCATTTGATTTGGGCGAAGTTGGGGCGAGAGTGGCGACTCATCTAAGACGAACCAAAATACAACATACCTTAGAAAGCATATATACCTATAAAGATCTTCGATTAAACATAAACGAAAAACGCTTTGCAATTGGAGATAATGAGATTAATTTGACCGCAAAAGAGTATTTATTAATGGAACTTTTTCTAAAGAATAAGGGGAAAGTATTTTCCAAGGCAAATATCTATGAGAGCTTATGGGGAGAAGAATACCTGGGAGACGATAATGCAGTAAAGACACACATGAGTAATCTCAGGAATAAGCTAAAAAAAGTCAATCTAGAGGAAGATTACATTGAAACTGTGTGGGGAATGGGATACAGATTACGTAAGTTGGACTGATTATTATCGCTTTTCTTACGATTTCAAATTTTTTCTTAACCTTTTCTAAACCTTTGCTAACTATACTAAATGATAGGCAATGGACTAAATGATAGGCGATGGAACATAGTTTAGGATTGCCTGCCAAGATCAGGAGGAAAGGTAGAACGCTATGGAGCAATGTATTTTTAAGACGGAGCATTTAACGAAGAGCTATAAAAAATATGCAGCATTGAAGGATGTTACGATTCGTCTACAGGAAGGAAAGATATATGGACTGATCGGTAAGAACGGAGCCGGTAAAACCACTTTAATGAGAATAATTGCAGGATTAAGCTTTCCAACCTCGGGAAGCGTTGAGTTATTTGGTAGTTCCGATTACCACAACTATCAAAAGGAACTTCGAAGGCTGGGGACACTAATTGAAGCTCCCATGATGGAGAGGAAATTAACGGCAAAGGAGAACCTAAAGCTTCATAGAACCATGCGAGGAATACCAGATCATAAATTAGATCTGGAGCTATTGGAGCTGGTGGGTCTAAGTGAGGTGGGAAAGAAGAAAGTCAAGGACTTTTCCCTTGGTATGAGACAGAGACTTGGTATTGCCATCGCACTGTTGGCGAATCCGGAGTTACTTATTCTTGATGAGCCTACCAATGGACTCGATCCCGTGGGAATTGTGGAGATAAGAAAACTTCTGAGAAAGCTTTCAGAGGAGAGAAAGCTTACGATTCTTATCTCAAGTCATAATCTACCGGAGCTTTATCAGACAGCAACCGATTATATTATCATTGATAACGGGAGTGTCAAGCAGGAATTGACACAGGAAGAACTGGAAGAAAAATGTCAGCACTACATTAGTTTGGAATGTGATCAGCCGGAGAAACTGGTTAATGTCATTGAGACGAAGTTAAACACGGAGCGATATAAGGTAATGCCGGACAAGAGAGTCAGACTCTATGATTATATTGAGGATCGAAGGCTGGTAGCCGGAATCCTTTTTGAACATGGAATAATACCAACGGAGTTTACATTACAGGGAGAAACATTGGAAAACTATTTCCTGTCAGTGATAGGAGGTGCTTCAAATGTTTAATATGATAAAAGCGGATGCATATAAACTATCCAAAAATCCGACAGTGAAAATAAGTATTCTGGTAAGCTGTCTTTGCGCACTCGTGGTTGCCTATATACTGCATGGTGTGTATGAAGGTGTTTATTCTTTAAATGCAAGTAGTGCATTTGCACTTGTATCAGATACTATGATACTTCCAATCCTTGGTTCTGTTTTAATTGGAATCTTAATCTGTGGTTCCTTTGAATCTAAGAATATTCACGATGAAATTCTCTCTGGTAATGGAAGATTTGCAATTATTTTAACGAAGACCCTATCGGTTTCTTTGATCATAATATTACTAACCCTGCCTTATGTAATAATAACAATAACTGGTGTTTTGGCTCAAATTGGTTTTGGAATATACCTTGGAGTACCGTCAGCTTTTTTTAATATTTTATCCAA
>JAEWMZ010000070.1 GCA_023392995.1 Bacillota bacterium | reverse complement strand
CAGATTTTACGGGCAATTCCTTCAATGATGGTACGCTTATGCATGTTGGAGCCATACCAGTCCTGGGTTCCCTTTGGTCTTTGTGTAATCATTTTCGTCCTCCATTCTATCTAAAACTAATAGATTCATTGCTATATAGATACTTTTCTCATCTTGCTGCTGTCCCGTTCTTGCGCATAGTACTAACGAAGGGATATGAATTTTAAATCTGGGTTTTATATATAGCTTTTGTATATAGCTATTATATACAGCTTTTATATACAGCTTTTATATACAGCTTTTATATACAGCTTTTATATACAGCTTTTATATACAGCTTTTATATACAGCTTTTGTATACAGCGCTTATATGACTTTATTTACTGCTGTCAATTCCATATATCATTTTGCTTAAGAAAATCCTGTTTTCTAGCAATCATTTCATCAATGCGGCTAATATAATCCGTAACACTTTTTACATTATCTACTCGCTCCAGCCGATTTTCCTTATGGAATACGAATTTGGACATTCCACCTGCTCCAAGGGCTAAGATGGTCTGTTTTTCTTCCATAATCAAGATATTATAAAGCCCTTCTTTTCCATATCTGGAATAACCGATATTCTCCAGGTTATCAGCCATATTCTTTTGCCTGTAGAGATAGTAAGGCTGATAGCTGTTATCATCTGCAAACTTCATTGCACACTCCAGCATTTTCGGCACTTCGGAGGCCTTCAAGTCAGCGTAATTATCCTTTTCCAGATTCAATCTGGCAGCACGCTTAATCGCCAGTGTATGAACAGTAAGGCTTTCCGGGTTTAATTCTTTGATCTGCCTTAAGGTATCCTCCACATCCTGGGGAGTTTCTCCCGGCAAACCAATAATAATATCCATATTGATATTCTCATGTCCCACTTCCCTGGCCATATGAAAGGCAGCTTTAATCTCCTCTACCGTGTGTTGTCTTCCAATTAGATCCAGGGTTCTCTGCTGCATACTCTGAGGGTTAATGCTAATCCGGTCAACACCCCATTTCTTTAAGACCTGAAGCTTCTCCAGTGTGATGCTATCCGGTCTTCCAGCCTCTACACAAAACTCTTTCACATGGGTAAAATCAAAATGTTCCTTCACCTTCCCAATAAGCCTGTCCAGCTGCTCAGCACTCAGTGTTGTAGGTGTTCCTCCTCCAAAGTAAATGCAAGTCAGCTTCTGATCCGGAAAACAGGTAGCTGCATAGGCTATCTCCTTCTCTAATGCCAACAGATAATCCTCCACCAGATTAGCAAACCGGGCGATGGAATAAGAAGTAAAGGAGCAGTATAAGCAGGTGGTAGGACAGAAGGGAATTCCAATATAAAGGCTATAGCCCTTTTGATACTCGATTTCGTTCAGAAGCTCTAGCTCTCTTTTTGCTATTTGTATGCTCATGGCTGTCTTTTCCTCAGAGCATAGATACTCTTTCGCCATGTGTGCTTTGATGTTTTCCTCAGAAGCCCCCTGCTCTAACATCTCATAAACCAGCTTCGTCGGACGGATACCCGTAAGAATCCCCCAAGGAAGTTCTCTCTCTACAAGCTCCGACAGCAGCTGGTATAAACCCCGTTTAATCGCATTTTTAAATTGAGGCTTTGTCATAGAGCGCAGAGAGACATTAAGCTTTTTCTCTTTCTTTCCCGCTTCATTCTCGGTCTTTAAAAGGACAACTTCCTCCAATACTTCAATTTCAACCGTAAGCTCAATCTCTGGCTGAGCTTCACCAGCTGCCTGCTGAGAATGCAGACCTTCCTGTACCTGGCGGATATACTCCTCAGAGGAATGAACCCGGATTGGCCTTTCCGGATAAAAAGCTTTTACCAAAGGATAAACATCATTCTCATAAGCTTTATCGGATAAAACTATATCAATCATATCTGTCTCCGTTCCTGTGATATACCCAACACATAATCTCTATTCATAGTCAGCTCTGTTCCGCAAGAAACTGTTCCCATTTCATACGTCAAGGTGTGTCTGAAAACTGCTTATGCCAGGCTGTATGCTCCACTATGTGGCAGCCAAGGCACAATTTTAGGAGACGCAATGATGCAATGTTCCCAAAATTGCAACTCAGGCCGAGCGGTACAATGAGTTTTAAGACACGCCCTAGTCTCTGCTGCATAAACTACAGATTATATAGGCTCGAGTCCTAATTAATATACCTGTTATGAACCCGCTCATGACCTATCGTAGTTGGATCACCATGACCCGGATATACAATAACCTGATCTTCCAACAGCATTAATTTATGTTGAATCGAATTCACTAATACCTTACCATCACCGGTAGGCAAATCATACCTTCCGATATCCTCAAGGAATAACGTATCGCCGCTGAACATAACATCGTGTTCCGTGAAATAATAGCAAGCTCCTCCGCTGGTATGTCCCGGTGTATGAATTACTTTTATTAAAAATCCTGCCATCTCTAACAGGCTCTGATCCTTTAACAGTACATCCGGCGTCAAGCTGCACTCCTTCCCGAAGCGATGGGAAGCATTCATTGCGGGATCTTTCAGCAAGCTCGCTTCCTCTTCCTGTGCATAAATCTCCGCTTTCGTAGATGCCGCCAAATCAGCTGCTGCCATAATATGGTCAAAATGACCATGCGTGAGAAGGATACCCTTGCACACGAGGTCATTTGCCTTTAAATATTGTTCAATTCTATCTGCATGATCCGCCGGATCAATGACAAGTGCTTCCTTTGTTGCTTCATTACTTACAATGTAGCAATTTGTCTGAACCATTCCAAGTACTAAAGTATTTACTTTAATGCTGCTCACTCCAATCTCTCTCATTTCTATATTATAAGAGTATTCCAAGGGTAATTCGAATTTGCCAAATCATTTCTGTTCCAACCGTTACATCCAAACGTTTAGAACCCGTCTGTATAACCTATCAGCTCTAGACTAACCGCTCTAGCTGCAGTTCAAACGAAACGATTCCAACCTATTCGTTTACCTCTCTGTACTCTAACGGACATTCGCCCTTTCGGTCGCGGGGTTCCGGATGTGAAATGTTCTACATTTCACACTAACGGACATTCGACCGTATGGTCGCTCAATGCCGGATGTGAAATGCTCTGCATTTCACACTAACGGACATTCGACCGTATGGTCGCTCAATGCCGGATGTGAAATGCTCTGCATTTCACACTAACCTGCGGTACGCTCAATATCCAGAATGCTTTCCACATTACGAACCTTTGCAATTATTTCATTCAGCTGATCCTTGCTCTTAATTTCAAAGCCGATGCTGATGGTTGCAGTTCCCTGCTTACTGGTTCTAACATTCATGGAAGTAACATTAATCTTGTTCTCCGTCAGCACCTTGGAGATATCCACCAGGACACCGGTACGATTATTTGCATAGATCATGATTTCCGCGCTGTATACTCCGCCGGAGACCTTATCATCAGCCACATTCCATTCCGCTGTTATCAACCGGGCACGGTCTTCCTCCGGTAAATTCATGACATTGATACAGTCTGTACGGTGAATTGATACACCTCTTCCCCGTGTGACAAAGCCAACAATCTCATCCCCCGGAACCGGGCCGCAGCACTTTGAGAAGCGCACCGCCACATCATGGATTCCTTCTACAACAATACCACTCTTTGACTTTTTCTGAGGAAGCTTTTCCTTTATCTCAGAGATGGTCTCCAGTACATTCTCATCTGTGACTTCTTTCTTGTATTTCTTTTTATATTCCTCTTGGAGCTTATTAACAATCTGGCCTTCCTTCAAGCCTCCGTGCCCAACTGCTGCCAATACGGATTCCCAATCACGGAACCCATATTTCGTCATAACAATATTCGTAAATTCCGACTTCATGATATCACTGGCAACAATGCTTTTGGCTTTACAATAAGCTAGAATTAATTCCTTGCCCCTGGTTATATTCTCATCCTTCAGCTCTGTCTTGAACCATTGGTTAATTTTATTCTTTGCCTGAGTACTCTTCACAATGCCGAGCCAATCACGGCTTGGTCCCTTGGAATTTTGCGAGGTAAGAATCTCAATACGGTCGCCGTTTTGAATCATATAGTCGATGGGAACTAATTTACCGTTCACCCTCGCACCAACCATCTTATTCCCGACTGCACTGTGAATACTGTAGGCGAAATCAATTGGGTTTGATCCAGTAGGCAGGGTTTTCACATCTCCTGTCGGTGTAAAGGCATATACACTGTCCGAGAAGAGGTCAAAATCACTTTTAATCAGGCTGAGAAACTCCTTATTATCTGATAAATCCTTCTGCCATTCCAGTACCTGTCTCAGCCAGGTTAATTTCTCTTCTTCCGAATTGGCGGTACCGCTCTTGCCATCCTGACCTTCCTTGTACTTCCAGTGAGCAGCAATACCATATTCCGCGGTACGATGCATATCAAAGGTACGAATCTGAATCTCAAAGGGTGTTCCCTGAGGTCCAATCAGCGTAGTGTGGAGAGATTGATACATATTGGGCTTCGGCATTGCGATATAGTCCTTGAAGCGTCCCGGAATTGGCTTATACATCTCATGAATAACACCGAGCACCGCGTAGCAATCCTTGACAGAATCCACCAGAACACGTACTGCGAACAAATCATAAATCTGATCCAGTGTTTTATTCTGGTTCACCATCTTCTTATAGATACTAAAGAAGTGCTTTACACGTCCATCAATTTTTGCCTGTATCCCAGCCTCATCAATGTGCTCCTTCACTTCCTCAACGATTTCATCAATGTATTCCTGGCGTTCACTTTTCTTTGTTGTAATCTTTTCTGATAAATCCTTATATACTTCTGGCTCCAGATATTTTAAAGACAGATCATCCAGTTCTATCTTAATCTTACTAATACCAAGTCTCTGGGCAATAGGAGCATAGATATCCATGGTCTCCCTTGCTTTTTCCTTTTGCTTCTCAGGAGCCATGTATTTTAAGGTTCTCATATTGTGCAAACGGTCGGCTAATTTAATCAGAATCACACGAATATCCTTCGCCATCGCAAGAAACATCTTACGAAGATTCTCAGCCTGTAACTCAACCTTATCCATGTTTAACTGGGTCAGCTTGGTTACGCCATCCACCAATAAAGCAATTTCCTCAGAAAACATAGAGGATATCTGTTCTGTCGTCAGAACCGTGTCCTCAACCACATCATGCAGAATGCCTGCAATAATGCTCTCCTTATCAAGCTCCAATTCCGCCAGAATATTTGCCACACACAGCGGGTGAATAATATAAGGCTCGCCCGATTTTCGAAGCTGTTCCTTATGAGCATCATTTGCTATACGGTAAGCTTTCTCAACAAGAGTAATATCCGCGGAAGGATGATAGCTTCTAATCTTATCGATTAATTCTTTATATAGAATTTCGGGCGCAGTAAAATCAGCAGGCACATTGCTTGCTGCCATCAGGATTGTCTCATTTCCAGATAACGCTCTCTTTTCCTCCATGATATTACCACCCCTTTATCAAAGTCTTAAATATGGAGCTTTCATTCACTCCACTCATCTGGTCTCAGGTTATAAGCTATGACTTTGGCTTTTAACCGATCATTATTTTCCTTCATATTGAAGAACTGCTTCCACATCAAAGCCTTCCAGCTTCTTACGTCCTTCCAGTCCTTTCAACTCCATCAGGAAAACGATTTTAATCACTTCCCCGCCAAGCTCCTTCACTAACTTAGTAATTGCTTCAATGGTTCCACCGGTAGCAATTAAGTCATCAATAATAACCACTTTCTGACCTGGTAAAATTGCATCCCTATGAACTTCAATGGTACCCTTTCCATATTCCAGATCATAGTCCATGGAAATGGTCTCACAGGGCAATTTACCCTTTTTGCGGATCGGTACAAAGGCCTTATTCAAGTTATATGCAATCGGTACACCAAAGATAAAGCCTCTGGATTCAGGTCCGACAATAACATCAAAATCCAAATCCTTTAGAAACTCCTGCATCTGGTCTATTGCCATTTTCAGACCGTCCTTATCTTGTAAAATACTCGTCACATCACGAAATATAATACCTGGTTCAGGAAAATCCGGTATACTTCTTACATATTCTTCCAACATTTTCATTCTATTAACCATGCCTTTCTGAATTAACTCCATCCTATATTAAAATTACTTATTTAAAACCCAATTACAGCATCCAATTACTGTAAATTTCTTCGTTTATTATCAATTATCACACTTTAGATGCTTATTATATCACCATAACCTTAACTTCGTAAAGAATATTTCATGAGAATAATACAAAATTTAGACAAAATAGGCCGTTTCGCCACGAAATCCCTTTTTTCACAACTATGTAGAATCAACACAAATGCAAGGACTCTTCGCTTCAGCGATAGTTTTGTATCACCAGCTGAAGACTCTTAAAGCCATTGTACTCGTTAATCTTAGGAAAATAAGTAACCGATATTGTTGCGTTTACCCCTCTGCCGGTTTTCATCTTTCTGGCTTCCTCTTCTCCATAGGTTTTACCAATATATGCAAAAAATTCATTTACGTCACCGAAATAGACTGCATCCATTTCTCTTTTGTATTTGTTCTCAACTCTAAGCCGCAGGCCAGTCCCATTCTTCCCTATAATAAAAGCAGACCGAATCTTTAAATCCTTTTCAGCAAACAATGGCTTTTCGTTCCCTTTCCCGAAGGGCTCTAACAACTTGAGCTCATTGACCAGCTGCTCGCTGATATACCCCAGGGGTAAATGGATATCGATTGCTACCTTGGGGATCAGCATTTCCTCTGTTAATAAGGTACTATTATTTAAAGTCGTTCTTAAGGCTTCCACATTCTCAGGCAACAGTGATAAGCCTGCTGCCATGGGATGTCCACCCATCTTCAAGAATAATTCTCTGCACTTTGATAACTCCTCAAACATATTATAGACTTCAATGGAACGACCGGAGCCTTTTACACCATTCTCCGCATCCGTTAATACGATGGCGGGCTTATGATACCGCTCCCTTAACCTTCCGGCGATAATTCCTGCGATACTTTCATGACAATCACATAAATGCACTACCAGTATCTTGTGTTCCTTCAGCTCACTCTCTTCTATGATTGCTATTGCTTTTTCCACGTTTTCCGCGGTCATATTTTTTCGAAGTTCGTTTAAGCCTTTTACTTCTCCGGCAAGGCGGGCAGCTGTTTCTTCGTTATCAGCTAATAATAAATCCAATCCCTTTTTCGCCGTATCAAGTCTTCCGGAAGCATTGAGGCAGGGTCCAACGACAAAGCCTAAATGAAAGGCACTAAGCTGATTTTTATCTACAGCACACACATCCATGAGCGCATTCAGCCCTCGGTTTTTTGTTTTTTTCAGCAGCTCCAAACCGTGCTTTACAATAACACGGTTTTCTTCAACCAGCTCCATAACATCACAGACCGTAGCAATTGCCACATAGGATAGCAGTTCTTCTGAGAAGTCCTGCTCGTCACTTCCATCAAGCCCGTCGCTTCCGTCAAAGTCCTTTAGCAACGCCAGGGATAGCTTATAAGCCACTGCCGCACCGCAAAGTCCTTTAAAAGGATATTCACAATCCGGCCTTTTGGGATTGATAACCGCATCTGCAGGGGGAAGGAGATCCTCGCCCTCCTCCGTGCGTACTAAACTATGATGATCCGTAACGATTACCGTCATACCATAGGTTTTTGCCTTCTCAATCTGCTCTAACGCGGCAATTCCGTTATCACAGGTGATAATGGTATCAATTCCCGCATCATACGCGGCTTCCACCATATTGATATTAATCCCGTAACCATCCTTGATACGGTCAGGAATCTCATAATCAATTTTGGCTCCCAGCCTCAGGAAGGTCTGATACAGCACGTAGGTTGCAACCACTCCATCCACGTCATAATCCCCGATAATTCGAATGTGCTTTCCTTCTTCGATTTTATGTTTCAAAATATCACAGGCCTCAGGCAGATCCTTCAATAAAAGGGGATCTCCAAGCTGCTCCAGCCCTGGCTTTAGAAACCGCTTCATATCCTCTACTGATTCAAAGCCTTTGTTTACCAGACAGCGGGCAATTACTTCACTAACACCGCATTCCTGCATAATTGACTCGAAATCTGCTTTTTTATTTTTTAATACCCAGTTTTCCATGCAGCCTCCAATTAATTGCTATTCCTCTGCTGCTTTCAGCATAATGGCACACTCCACACGCTTTTTCTGTAACTCACAGCCAATATCATAGGCGTCATTAATATCACCATGGAATTTAAAGGAGTTCGCTGCACATCCGCCGCTGCAATAGAACTTCGCAAAGCAATCTCGGCATTTCTCTTTGGAATATACGTTACAATGCTTAAATTCCTGCACCATATCCGGTGTTTTCACACCCTCAAACACATTTCCCATCAGGTACTGCTCCTCGCCAACAAACTGATGGCAGGGATACAGATCGCCCCAAGGGGTTACTGCCAGGTACTCTGTTCCCGAACCGCAGCCGGACAGGCGTTTCGCAACACAGGGTCCTCCGGTAAGATCAATCATGAAATGGAAGAAGTTAAAATCCTTTCCTTCCTTTTTATACTCCAACATCAGCTTTGCCAGCTTATCATATTCTTCGAACAGCTTTGGCAAATCCTCTTCCTTAATCGCGTAAGGTTCTTCCGGCAATGCAACAACCGGCTCCACAGAGATCTGTTTGAAGCCCAGGTCGGCTAGATGCTTCACATCCTCACTAAAGTCCAGGTTATTGTGGGTAAAGGTACCTCTCACATAATAATCGGTCTGATTTCTGCTTTCTGCCAGCTTTTTGAATTTAGGGACAATGAGTTCATAGCTTCCCTTGCCGTTTCTGCTGGGTCGCATCTGATCGTTGATTTCCTTCCTTCCGTCAATACTGAGTACCACATTACTCATTTCCTGATTTGCAAACTCCATAATGTCATCATTTAGCAATACTCCGTTGGTGGTCAAGGTAAAACGGAACTTCTTATTATGAATCGCTTCCTGTTCTCTGCCGTACTTAACCAGATCCTTTACCACCTGGAAATTCATCAAAGGCTCTCCGCCGAAGAAATCCACCTCAAGATTTCTTCTTTTGCCTGAATTGGCTATCAGAAAATCTAAGGCCTGCTTTCCAACTTCATAGCTCATCAGCTCTCGATGACCTTTATATTCTCCTTCTTCTGCAAAGCAATATCTGCAGGCCAGATTGCAATCATGGGCGATATGTAAACACAACGCTTTCACTACCGTTGAACGGGACTTGAAATCCTTAATATAGGTTTCATAGATGTCCTTCGTAAATAGGGCTCCGTCTTGCTTTAGCTGCTCCACATCCTCTAATACCTCGTTAACTAAATGAACCAGTGCGTCTTCTTTTTGATCAAAGCCTGTAATTTCAGCCTGAGAAAGCAGCTCCTCCAACAGTTCAGACTGACTGTATTTCTCAACCATAGCTGCTACAATTTCTTCTCGCTGATCATTCTCGTAGCGCTCGATGATATCATATGCTAAATCATCAACCACATGTACCATTCCGCTATTAACATCCAATACGATATTATATCCATTATTTTTATACTGATGAACCACGATTCTTCCTCCTATTACATAACAAACGGATTGACCCTTCAATCCGTACTCTATATCGAAACGATTGTCTTTCACAACGAATAGGACTGTCTTAAAATATCTTCCGAATATTATGTCTCAACCGAAAAATATTTTAAGGCAGCCCCATACCACCGGATGAATCAGTAAACTGATTCCTTACTCACAGAATCGAGAAAATGAACTCCTTCATAGGAATTCATTTTCTCGAAGAAGATTATTCTCATCCAGAGAAGCGTAATCTTATCTGAATAAGTTATCTTCCAAGAAAGAGTTATCCTCCTTCCTAAGAAGGGTTTTATCTTCCAAGGAAAAATATTTATCTTCCTTTTTCACCTTCATCATCTTCTTTATTGATGTAATTCCAAATCAGATATTGTCATCTAAGCTTTCGACGACAATCACGTATCTATGTACGAATGATCTATTTGTTCTCACAGCTCTGATTGCCAACTGTACAAGATGTCTTGCAAGCTGACTGACAGGATGTTTGGCATTCTCCACAACCGCCTGTTTTCATAGTATCCTTAAGGTTTTTTGTGTTTAAAGTTTTGATATGTTTCATTCTTCTACCTCCTTAACATCAATTAACTTCTAGTAATTATATCATAAGTGTTTTCATAAGAAAAGAGTTTTTTGTAATAAAGACACACTTCAACCAATTTAGGGATTTTTTTCATGATCTGAAATCCAGATTTTTAGAATGGCATATTGTAACAATGATGTATCGTATGTTATAATCTATGATATCGTATTTAAAACTACTTGAATTTTATCTAGATGTAATGTCTCAGAATACTGAAGTATCTTTCAGAATTTGCATCAGAATTCGCATATGATTTGCATAAGAAAGGATTGGTGTAATACAATGAAAAAATATATTATCACTACTGATACGACAAGCGATTTACCGGAGGATTATATCAGCCAGCATAATATCGGTATACTCCCCTTATATTACAATATGAATGGAACTGTATACGGGGAAGGGAATGTTCTGGAGCCAAAGGCATTTTATGATATCATGAGAGGCGGAGCAATGCCAACAACAATGGCGGTAAATCCTGATTTGGCGCGGAAGGTATTTACCAGCTTTCTTAAGGAAGGCTTTGATATTCTCCATATCGGTTTTTCTTCTGCTCTGAGCGGAAGCTGTTCCGTTGCTGCCACCGTTGCCAGAGAGCTTCAGGATGAACAGCCGGATACTAAAATAATTGTAGTTGATTCCCTCTGCGCTTCCCTTGGCGAAGGACTTCTGGTGCATAAGGCCGTTATGCTAAAGGAAGCCGGCAAGAGTATTGAGGAAGCTGCGAAGTGGCTTGAAGCAAATAAATTAAATTTATGCCATATGTTTACAGTCGATGATTTACATCATTTACACCGGGGCGGCCGTGTCTCAAAAGCAACCGCCATTATTGGTACTTTAATTAATGTAAAGCCGGTGCTTCATGTTGATAACGAAGGTCGTCTGATCCCTTTGAATAATGTCCGGGGCAGAAAAAAGGCTCTGTTATCCCTGGTTGAGACAATGGGCGATAAAATTAAGAGCTATTCTGGTACCAATGATATTATTTTTATCAGTCACGGAGATTGCCTGGAGGATGCACAATTTGTAGCAGATCAGATTAAAGAACGCTATGGAATCGATAACTTCTTAATCAACTATGTGAGTCCAACCATCGGTGCACATTCTGGCCCTGGCACAGTAGCGTTATTCTTTATGGGAAATGAAAGATAAGAAAATAAAAAAGCTTGATCACCGGTATACTATTCTGTATCCAGTATGATCAAGCTTTTATTTATTAACGGTATGTGTCCCCCTTATGCAGATTGGAAACCACCTCTGTAACCCGGTTTCGTGCTTCATCCCCTGTTGATGAATTTTCAATATAATCAACTACTTGTTTTTTGCCGTTATCCGAAAGCTTCACAAAATTTGTCATTGCATCCATGTCTAATGCCAGTCTCATTCCTAAACCTTCTGGTAATTGGTGTTCATTATCGATTAAGCTCACTTTCTTCCCACCCTTCCTTTTAAATCATTCATCTGCCTCTCGCTATCAATAAATCAAGTCCTGTTTTTATTGTCTCACCTTTTATCAAAATTATGTGAAATTATCTTTCCTCATTTTTCAAATTTCGTTATAAAATGACAGAAACTTTATGACTGGGAACTGATAGTATCTACAATAGACATATTGCGAATACGCTTTGTCGGCCTGTGAACGGCTAATATAGAAGACGAAATCACGATTGCTATAATGATTATCATCTCTATATATGGTATACTCCACTGTTCACCCCAGTGAAAGCTTACCAATTTTGCATACAGAAGCTTATTCAGCAACAAGCCCAGTACGCTACCGCAGACCGTTCCGGTGATTGCATAGGTAAAAGCCTCCGCCGCAATCATTTTAATCAGCTGTTCACTGCTTAGACCAATGGCA
>JAEWMZ010000037.1 GCA_023392995.1 Bacillota bacterium | reverse complement strand
CAGTGCTTCATAATCTTGTACAGCCTTTTCCAGATTATTTACCTTAATCAGCACATGTCCTATCCGAAATGGTATTCTTTGTTTCATCCTATTCTTTCCTCCATATCCTTTACCTCGTCATGCCGTTGATTCTCTCAACTTCTTATCCTTCTCGAAGTTCAATCATTCTCACAGTTCAAAATCATTCTCATAATAACAATGATTTCCCCAATTCTTTTTCCATCCTCATTATAGAATCTTCCCCTCTCATTTTGTAACCCAATCCGGAGGAATCCATACCCTAATCCGTAAAAAATCCCGCCAGACCAATGACGGGATTTAAATCTACTTATTGTTTCCACCTTTATTTTCTTGCATATTCCCCAGGCGTAAAGCCGTACTTCTTATGAAAGGCGGCTATAAAGTGACTGGTATTAGCATACCCCACCAATCCCGCAATGTCGCCGATTTTATATCTGCGCTGTTCCAGCAATACAAGTGCCAGTTCCATCCGCTTGTCCAGCACATAACTATATACAGTTTGTCCAAAACATTTTTTAAAACCGGTCTTCAGCTTATATTCGTTCAGATATACCTTTCGTGAAAGCTGGGTAAGTGTCAATGGGTCAACAAAAGTTTTATCCAAAATGTCCTTTGCCTGTCTCAAAGCAAACATATCTTCCTTTGATATTGCTATATCCGGGACTTCATCTCTTTGCCGGCAAACCATTTCATCCAAATAGACCGCTATTAATTCAAGAATCTTTCCCTGATAGTAGATTACCTTCAAACCATCACATACTTTACTATCCAACATCTGAGACAGGATAGCAGCAACATGGGGAGTTATTGTATAGCTCTTTCCTCTGCCGGAAATCTCACCAAGATCATTCACTGCTTTCTCACAATCCAGACACTCGGCCACCCCTTGCAGACTGGCTGGATGAAAGGAAATGCCTACCCCAAGATAATACTGTCCTCCTTCATACTGGCTGACACACTTCTTTGCTGTCCCTCTCATAATATAGCTCTCATTTCGTTCCAAGGAATATGCTCTACCTCTCTCTTCTGGATTAGACCATTCTATACCAGCACCTAAACAAAACGATAGCATATACATTCCTGTTTCCCTCACCTGTTCCTCTAAGAAAAGGGATTGATCCGGTGTGAATTCAAAAATGGAAAGACCAGGCTGGCAGGGTGTTGTCGTAAATTTTAAATTATTTAAGCCGGTATGCCCGGCTGGACTTATAAGCATACCCAGTGTTTTACCAAAGGGGTCACAGAATCTTCCATCATAGTTGTATTGATATTGGCTATAGCTGTTTTGGTTATAGCTGTACTGGTCATCATTGTATTGATATTGGTTCATAATTCTCATTCTCCTATCCTGAGCATGACATCGAATAGTTAGTTATTTCTAACTCAATTATATACAACTAAGTTAAAATGTCAATCCAACTGTCCCTTATCCTCCGCTGGAATATCATTATGAATCAAAACTTCGCTTTGATAATGAAAAACCTTAACTTCAAATATCAAATTTTCAAAACTAAATATGAAATTTCAAAAACTATGCTTTACACGTGCAAGAACCTATGCTATCATACAACATATGTTACATTTAACATATGTTACTTCATTGCAAGATAGTATAAATTTGAATTGTTTATCCTGCAATTACTACAAAATCCTGGATTATATTCTCCCTCTCATTGCTCTTCTTAGGATGCGTGAAAGGCATTTGATCCAAATATGTATATATTAAAAAATAGGTATTTGCCTAATATAATAAAAATAACAGTGAGGTGCATTATGTCAATCGATTTTGCAATACTAGGTATATTAAGCTGGAAACCTTCCACCGGCTATGAGTTAAAGAAAATTTTTGAAGACTCCTCTTTTATGCATTGGTCGGGCAATAACAATCAAATCTATAAGGCATTAATTAAACTGGAACAGGAGGATTTGGTCGTTAGTAATGTGGTTCATCAAGATAGCGGCCCTTCCAAAAAAATATATACAATCACCGCAGAGGGTCTCAAGGAGCTGAAAGAATGGACGCTTTCAACTCCGGAGGCTCCAGAGATTAAAAAATCATTTTTACTCCAGCTAGCCTGGGCAGATGTATTAGAGGATAAGGAACTAAAGGAATTACTATCAAACTATGAAAGTGAGCTAAGGCTTCAGTTAATCATGCAGTTTGAGAAGAAAAGACGTGCCCGCCATTCACCGGACAGAACACCGCGTGAAGCGCTGCTTTGGGATCTGATTCACGAAAATATTATTGCAACTTATAACAATGAGCTGGAATGGATTCACGAAACACGTCAAAAATTATTTCAAAATGAAGAGGAGAAAGAAATAAAAATGAATTATCAAATAAATGAGATTGATAACAAGAAGTATATCGAAGTACTCTCCGTAAAGGAGCCCCTTAACAAGGAGGAGGATGCCCTGGATCTGATTTCCTTATGCTGGGAGAATGAAACCTATTCCCTTCTGCTGCACACTCCCGTTTTATCCCAGGATTTTTTCAACCTGAAAACAAAGTTTGCAGGAAACTTTATTCAGAAGTTTATTAATTACAATATTAAAGTTGCCGCAGTTTTTCCTCAGGAACTGGTACAAAAAGGAAGATTTAAAGAAATGGCTCTCGAAACCAATAAAGGCAATCATTTTCGTATGTATGAGACAAAGGAAGAGGCTGAGAAATGGTTGTGCCCAAATGTACAAGGCTAAATTTCCCGGATTTACGTTTCAAAACAAATACGATTACTAGATAACTAACTCTAAAATAGAGGTAAGAAAATGAACCTAAAGGAACGCGCAAAAAAACTAAAAAAAGATATTCCGGCAGTGTTTATTGCACTAAAGAAAAAGGAAACACCCCTCTTAGCTAAATTACTTGCTGGACTAACCGTTGTTTATGCTCTGTCACCCATTGACCTAATTCCGGATTTTATTCCTGTGCTGGGATATCTTGATGATATCCTTCTGCTGCCTGCACTCGTGGCACTCACCATTCGAGCAATCCCCTCCGATATTTTTGAAACATGCCGCCAGGAGGCAGAGGGTCTTTGGGCTGATGGCAAGCCTCGGAAATGGTATTATGCATTACCTATCGTAATTGTCTGGCTGTTAATCACCTTTCTTATCTCAAAGGCAATATGGTTTTAGAGAGATTATTACAAATAGGCAGAGTTATTTAGTAACACTTTATTTTCTCCAAAATGTTACATACTCTGCCTTATCTTGAATATTAAATTCTATCATTTTTCCAAGCAGTGAAAAGTCGATCGGTTTATCCCAACGGATACGCATAAGCCCCTTGGTATAATCATAGCCTGCCTGTTTAATTTCAGCTGAAAACCGGTCAATTCCTGCTGCTTCAGGTGCAACGGCCATATGCTGCTTGGATACGCTAAAACCAATAATGTATGTGCCATGATCAGTAAACATGGGTTGATTCCATCCTATCTTTGGTACTAGATCGGGATATTTCTTCAAGATCCAGCTCAATACCTCTTCCAATCTGCTCCGATGCTCCAGATTCTCGATACCTGCTAAATATTCT
>JAEWMZ010000438.1 GCA_023392995.1 Bacillota bacterium | reverse complement strand
CTGATCCGATGACTTATATCAATCAATTGGTAGCCGGAGAAGTAAGTATGAAGGATACTCCTGAGTTTGTTGACTTTGCTAATTTTATGGTTGCGATCAGAGAAAATACAAAGAATCCGCTGGAAGTAAATTATGATACTCAGACCGGTGATTTTGCAACAGGAAAATCCGCTTCCATTCATCAGGGGAACTGGTGCTATGGCATGTTTGCAGATTATGATATTGACTTTGATATGGGGATGATGCCGCTTCCGATAAGCAAAAATGATAAAATCGCAGTCAGCGTACCATCATGCTGGTATGTGAATTCTCAAGCAGCTCCGGCAGAGATTCAGGCCGGTAAGGATTTTATTACTTGGCTATACACCAGTGAAACCGGGAAAAAGTATTTGATGGAGGAATTTGGATTTATTCCGGTGGTATCCACAATGGAAAGCACCAAGCTGGATCCTTTATCTCAGTCGGTATCCGATTATGCGGCACAAGGCAAGACCATCTCCTGGCCGATGAGTTATTGGCCAGCGGGTATCGTAGATGTATATTTGGTTCCGGTAGCGCAGGAATTCTTTACTTCAGATATGACAGCAGAAGAGTTTTTGGATGGGTTGACCAAGGCATTCGTAGAAGCCGGTAAGTAGGACTCATATAAGTAGCAAGTGTAAAATAATAAACATGCAAGTAGTATTTGTGTAAATAGTAAGCTTGCAAGCAGTAGATATGTAAGCAGTAAGAATACGAGTAGAGTTCATGTAAGTAGTGAGCGTGCAAATAGGGGAACCTGCAGGTAGTATTCGTATGGGTAGTAAGAATGCAAATAGGAAACCTGCAGGTAGTAATCACACAAGTAAAAAGTATACATATAGAAAGCAGGTAAGTAGAGACCAGGAGATAGATAAGGATAACGGAAATCCAACATCATCTTGCAAGCGCATAAGTGGATGCTGAATTTCCGCTTTTTAAAAAGGACAGTGTATCCGGGATGCTGTCTCATAAAACGCAGGAGGTTTCATAAAGCGGAAAGAGATGGCACCCCGGAGAAAAAGGTTGTGAAGTAATGGAGGTTACGCCCTCCAATAAGACAGGAGTGTTAGGATGAGAAAACATAGTGATAGAGCATGGTATATTTTCTTTGTAGCCCCATTGATATTTGTATTTACGACCGTTGTTCTGATCCCCTTTATCATTGGGATTGGATATTCCTTTATTTCATGGGACGGAATGCCCTTGAATGAAAAAACCTTTGTTGGAATTGATAATTTCATAAGACTGTTTCAGGATAAAAGATTTATGACCTCAGCAGGTCATACAGTCTTGTTTACGATATTTTCTGTATTACTGATTAATTTGCTGGGATTAACCTTTGCCTTAATTGTAACGGGTAAAATGATAGGCCGCAATTTAGTAAGAACCATGCTGTTTATGCCTTATTTGATCGGCGGCCTGATTCTGGGATTCATATGGAAGTTCATTTTTTCAGATGTGCTTAAATTTATCGGAGAGGCTACCGGCTGGCATGGGGTTTTCTTTAGCTGGCTGCTGAATCCGACTTATGCCTTGCTTGCGATGGTCATAGTGACGACCTGGCAGATGGCTGGATATATTATGATTATATACATCAATGGAATTCAAGCCATGCCGGAGGATGTTATTGAAGCGGCGAAGGTGGATGGAGCGGACTTCTGGCAAACTCTGCTGAGAATTAAGTTTCCTTTGATTATGCCCTCCTTTACGATTTGTCTGTTTCTAACCTTGTCCAATTGCTTCAAGATATTTGATGTAAACTTTTCTTTGACCGCCGGGGGTCCCAATAACGCGACGGAGATGATGGCTATGAATATCTATAATGAGATATTCTCTCTTGGCAATTATGGATATGGTCAGGCAAAAGCAATTATGTTCTTTATCGCAGTGGCTGCCTTAACCTTAATACAGGTATCCATCACGAAGAAGCGGGAGGTGGAGTTGTAATGAAAAAAGCAGGTAGGATAATTATAACCCTTGTGGGGATTTTACTATGTCTATTTTATTTATTTCCCTTTTATATCGTCATCGTGAATGCCTTTAAGAACCGGAAAGAGCTCTATGAGAATATGCTGGCACTACCGCAGACCTTCACTCTGGAGTACTTTTTTAAGGCAATGAATAAGATGAATTTTCTAAAAGCCTTTTCCAATTCCTTTCTTGTGACAGCAGTATCGATCACTATTCTGATTGTACTGGCTTCGATGACGGCCTGGATGCTGGTTAGAACCAATGATAGGTTTAGTAAAGCTATGTTTATGATTTTTGTTGCTACGATGATCATTCCCTTCCAGACAATTATGATGCCATTGCTGCAGGTAATGGGTTGGGTGAAGAGTGTTACCCATATCCCTATGGTGAATTCCCTCGGGGGGTTAATCTACATGAATGTGGGCTTTGGAGCCAGTATGGCAGTATTTTTGTACCATGGATTTATCAAGACCATACCTGTTTCCCTGGAGGAGGCGGCTACTATTGACGGCTGTAATAAGTTTTGGGTATTTTGGAAGATCGTATTCCCGATTCTGAAGCCTACAACGGTTACGGTTATGATATTGGATGTGATCTGGATCTGGAATGATTATCTGCTGCCTTTGCTGATTCTATCCAAAAAAGAGCTTCGAACAATACCACTGTCAACCTCCTCATTCTTCGGACAATTTACCAATGAGTGGAATTTGGCCATGGCAGGACTGCTGCTTACCATCGTTCCGGTAATCCTATTTTATCTCGCTGCTCAAAAGTATATTGTAAAGGGTGTGGCGGCAGGTGCCGTTAAGATGTAGTGAACAAAAGCTGTAGCGAAACTTATATGCACAGTTATTTTCTCAAAATGGATCATGTATCTGATTGGGATATGGCTGTGTCTAATTAAGCGCTTTACAGCAGTGAGATAAGAGATTGCATGGATCGTTTGAAAAATCAAATACAATATAATGTTTTGTAATGAATGAATGTGAACAAGCTTGAAAGGTAAAGATGAATCACACAAAAATACTGAGTTATGGAGGAAATGATGAATTTAAAACAATTGATTTATGAAATAGAAAAAATTAGCCTCGATAACCGTGATCTGCTTGTGAATGAGACAGTGTTTCATAACGCGAATGGTTACATAGGAGTAAGAGCCGGTTTTGAGGAGGGGTACCCGGAAGGTTTCGATACAATACGAGGCTCCTATATCAATGGCTTTTATGATATTGCAGAGATGAGCCAGGCGGAAAAGCTGTATGGCTTGGTGGAAGAAAAACAAACAATGCTGAATGTGGCAGATACACAGACGATTCTTCTCTACGTAGAGGGCGAGAGATTCAGTATGTACGAGGGAACGGTATTAAGCAGCAAGCGCTGGCTGGATATGGAACGAGGGGTCAGTGTAAGAAGTGTTTGCTGGCGTTCTCCGGGGGGAAGAGAAATAGAACTTACGATTACAAGAATGACCTCCTTTACTCAATTATCTTTATTTACCATTGAGTACCAGGTACGGGCTCTTAATTTTCAAGGAGAGATTAGATTCGAATCCTTTCATTATGGAACAGTGGAAAATTACAGCAATGAAAATGATCCCAGGGTTGCGAAAGAAAGCGGACATTATCTGAAGCCTGTGATTGCTGAAATAATAGAAGGGGAGTCTTATCTTACCTCCCATACATCAAGCTCCGGACTGTCTGTTTGTACCGGAGTGGCACATCGCCTGTCAAAGGAATCCCAGATTGAGGTGGTTCATGATTCGAAAAACCACTCTGTTGTCAGCATCATCCATTTGCCAATAGAGCAGGGAGAAGAGATTACTTTGATCAAATACTCCGTGTTCAGTGATTCGATTCGACATCCGTCTGTTTCGGAGCATGCAAGGGAGGAGATGAAAAAAGCATTGTCACATCCTCTTTCCTATTATTACGAGGCACAGAAGGAATATCTTCTGGAGTTCTGGAGCAATTGTATGCTTCTTATTGAAGGGGATGACGATTTAAATGAAGCAGTGAATTATAACATGTATCAGCTGATTCAATCCGTGGGTAAGGATGAGTATTGTAATATTACGGCAAAGGGACTTAGTGGAGAAGGCTATGAGGGGCATTATTTCTGGGATACAGAGATGTATATTGAGCCCTTCTTTAACTTGACGGAGCCGGAGATTACAAAGAATCTAATTAGCTTTCGATATAGTACCTTAAAGCAGGCAAGGGAAAATGCGAGACTTCTTGGTCATACCAAGGGGGCTTTATATCCCTGGAGAACCATTATGGGAGTGGAATGCTCCGGCTATTTCCCTTCCGGAACAGCGGGCTATCATATCAATGGTGATATCGCATATTCTGTTATTTCCTATTATCTGGCCACCAAGGATTTGGATTTTATTGCATGCAAGGGTGCCGAGATCATCTTTGAAACTGCCAGGTTGTGGATGGATGTGGGCAATTACAGGGAAGGAACCTTTCGGATTAATGAAGTAACAGGACCGGATGAGTATACCTGCATGGTGAATAATAATTATTATACCAATGTTTCTGCACAGTTTAATCTGCGGTGGGCTTATAAGTTTTATTATTTATTAAAGGCTGCGGGTGAGGGGCAGGCTGGAGAACGTCTTGGAATTACAGAGCAGGAGGTGCTTGAATTTAAGCAGGCAGCAGAGGCTATGTATCTTCCCTATGACAGTGAGCTTAAAATTAATCCTCAGGATGATTCCTTTCTGGATAAAAAAAGATGGGATCTTAAGAATACACCCAAGGAGAATTTTCCGCTCCTGCTACATTACCATCCCCTTCATCTATACCGCCATCAGGTATGTAAGCAGGCGGATACGGTGCTTGCCCACTTTATCTTTGAGGATGCTCAGCCCCTGGAGGTGATACGCAACTCCTTTGCTTACTATGAGCAGGTTACCACCCATGATTCCTCTCTGTCCACCTGTATCTTCAGTATTGTGGCATCCAAGCTTGGCTTAGAGGAGAAGGCTTATGATTATTTTGGAGATTCGGCGAAGCTGGATCTATTCAATACGCATAAAAATACCAAGGATGGTATCCATACGGCGAATATGGGCGGAAATTATATGGCGATTGTGTATGGCTTTGCAGGGCTTCGAATTAAGGAAAGCGGTTTGCATTTTGCCCCCGCAATTCCAAAGCAATGGAAGGGATATAAATTTCAGATCCGCTATGAGGATAGCCTCATAAGAGTTGAAGTGGATTCGGAGAAAAGTATCTTTACCCTAATAAAGGGGACGAGGAAAACAGTCCAGGTTTATGGTGAAGAGTATGTTTTGGAGGAGCAATTTTCAGTTCCCTGTAAAGCATAGCGCAGTGTTTATAGAAGAATAATGGGAGTCGAGTTTTAAAAGTTATTCTAAAATTTTGGCAATTGCCTAGGAAGTATAATAAGAAACTACGAAACAATATAGTTTTTGAAATTGTATACACAGCAGATACTATTTCTTTGCGGGGGCGCTTCCTTCGGGCTTAGCTTCCGCTTCGAAACAGTATCTGCTGTGTATACAATACCTTCAGTTAATGAGTTTTGCAATTACCTAGGAAGTATAAGGTATAAGGAGCAGGAGTAAAACATACGCCCAATTCAGGAATAGGAAGAGCGAGGACGTGGGGTGCAATAAGAGGAAATGATTCCGGTTACCGAAAGAACTACATTTGAATAAATGGCTACAGAAAAGGATTAAGAGGTTTCCTGCAACGTTGGATGCATACTGCGCAGGAAAATCTTAATCCTTTTTTGTTTTAAGACAAATTTATTTTTAAGGCAAATTTAGTAATACAAGTGAATTGGCTTCGTTGTAAAACTTTTAAGACCTTCGACAGCAGCTTTCCTAAGTGGACAAACTCCTTGGTCTTTCGTCATTCATAGTAATCTTACAACCGCATGCACCAGCCCGAAACCGACTTCTCCTAAGGGATTTTACTTATTCATAGTAATGTTACTACAGTTAGTATTACTCTTCCTCAGAGGTCTCATCCTCTGCGGCATCTACTTCATAAACCTGTCTCTTTCTAGCCATATCATCGCTGTCAAGATATTCATCGTAGGTTGCCACCTTATCAATTAAGTGACCGTTTACGATCTCCATAATGCGGTTTGCCGTAGTCTGGATGAACTGATGGTCAGGAGAAGTGAATAGGGCAACTCCCGGGAATTTAATCATACCGTTATTCAAAGCGGTAATGGATTCCATATCCAAGTGGTTGGTAGGCTCATCAAGAATTAATACATTAGCGCCCATAATCATCATCTTGGAGAGCATAACACGGACACGCTCACCACCGGAAAGAACATTAACCTTCTTAGAACCTTCTTCACCGGCAAAGAGCATTCTTCCCATGAAACCACGCACATAAGTAACATCCTTTTCCGGAGAGAAAGGCATTAAGAAATCTACGATTGTTTCTTCACCGGCAAAGAGCTTAGTATTATCCTTAGGGAAATAAGCAGTAGTTGTAGTGATTCCCCATTTATAAGAACCGCTGTCCGGCTCCATCTCGCCGGATAAGATCTTAAAGAGAACCGTGGTAGCCATGGTATTAGGACCGACAAAAGCTATCTTATCTTCACGGCCAACGATAAAGGAGAGTCCATCAAGTACCTTTACGCCATCAATGGTCTTAGTAAGGTTCTCAACAGTAAGCACCTCGTTGCCGATCTCACGGCTTGGTCTGAAATCGATATAAGGATACTTTCTGCTGGAAGGTCTGATATCATCCAGTTCAATCTTTTCCAGAGCCTTCTTTCTAGAGGTGGCCTGCTTGGATTTGGAAGCATTGGCACTAAAGCGCTGAATGAATTCCTGCAATTCTTTAATCTTATCTTCCTTCTTCTTATTAGCTTCCTTCATCTGCTTTACCATCAACTGGCTGGATTCATACCAGAAGTCATAGTTACCGGAGTAAAGCTGAATCTTAGCGTAATCAATATCTGCGATGTGAGTACATACCTTATTTAAGAAGTAACGGTCATGGGATACCACGATAACGGTGTTCTCAAAGTTAATCAGGAATTCCTCTAACCAACGAATTGCCTCCAGATCCAAGTGGTTGGTAGGCTCATCGAGCAGAAGGATATCAGGATTGCCAAACAAGGCTTGCGCAAGCAATACCTTAATCTTTTGAGAACCGGTTAGTTCAGCCATCTTTTTATAGTGAAGTTCGGTTTCAATTCCAAGACCGTTTAAGAGAGAAGCAGCATTTGATTCTGCTTCCCAGCCATCCATAGCAGCGAATTCGCCTTCCAGCTCGCTGGCACGGATACCGTCTTCTTCGGTAAAGTCTTCTTTTGCATAGATGACTTCCTTCTCCTGCATAATATCATAGAGGCGTTTATTTCCCATAATAATCGTATCCAGTACGGTAAATTCATCGTATTTGAAATGATCCTGCTGAAGGAAGGATAGTCTCTGTCCGGGAGTGATAATAATATCTCCCTTACTGGGCTCAATCTGCCCGTTTAATATCTTAAGAAAAGTAGATTTACCGGCACCGTTGGCACCAATCAAACCGTAGCAGTTGCCCTCGGTAAACTTAATGTTTACATCCTCGAACAAAGCACGTTTTCCTAATCTCAGTGTTACATTACTTGCCTGTATCATTTATAACCTCCGTATAATTGCTATATTAACAAGTGAATCAACGAATGGAAGCACTTGTTTATTTTCACATACCATTTACTATTGTATCGTATATTTATGAATTTGCAAGCGGTTTTTTCGTGTAAAGGCTTATAACACCGCGGTTTTGGCTTGTTTAGTCAAACTTGGGAATGTCCAGCAGTGATAACCAGATTGACTTTTAATTCCACGTTAGTTAGAATATTACTTAGTAAAGGTGGTAAGCAGATGGCGATCAACAAAGCGATGCTAATGGCGTTGAGGGCAATTTCCAATCAGGAAATTGATTTAAAAAAGAATTACCAAAGGAGAAGGCATTTCAACAATGCAACTCATCCCTATATCCACAATCCTTATGTGATGTGGGATCATAAGGTAATTGCAGGGGAGCATGAGGTTCCGGTTCGGGTATTCTTCCCTGATATAGATCAATACTTAGGTAAGATTATGATATATTTTCATGGCGGCGGCTGGGTTACCGGTAGTATTGACAGCTATTCTAATGTATGCCGCAACCTGACAAAGCTGACCGGATATATTGTGGTCTCCGTAGATTACCGGCTGGCGCCGGAGCATCCCTATCCGGCAGGTCTTGAGGACTGCTATGCGGTAGCGAGAGAAATATTTATGGATGCTACTTTGTTTGACTCCAAACGGGAGGACATTGTTTTAATTGGCGACAGCGCAGGCGGTAATTTGGCAGCAGTGGTTTCCTTGATGGCAAGAGACCGAGGAGAGTTCCTGCCGAAAAAGCAAATATTGATTTACCCCTTAATGGCAAGTGATCATAGTGAGACTTCCCCCTATCCTTCCGTACATGAGAACGGAACGGATTATCTTCTCACCACAAGACAAATCAATGATTATATGGAATTATATATAACCAGTGAGGAAGAATTAAAGAATCCTTACGTAGCCCCTATCCTTTCCCCAGATTTATCAAATCAGCCAAAAACACTGATCATAACCGCAGAATATGATCCCTTAAGGGACGAAGGGGAAGACTATGGGAAGAAACTATTTGACTATGGGAATGAGGTTGAGGTATATCGTATGAAGGATGCGGTACATGGCTTCTTCTCTTTGCCAAAGCGTTTTATTCATCCGAAGCGAACCTATGAACTAATTAATCAGTTTCTGGAAAATAAGGAGCTGGAGGAAGAATAGTGTGAAATGCAGAGCATTTCACATCCGGCACTGCGTCCATGTGGACGAATATTAATTAAATGGAATAAATTATGAAATTATATAAATTTATTGAAGAAAAAGCATGACATCATGCGTTTTATAGATTACCTAAGTATGCCCGGCATCTGGCGGCTGCTCCGCCAAAAGCTTGTTGCTGAGCATGAATCGTTTGGAAAGGGGAATGATGATATTTGACACGAAGAAGGCCAGTTGAGTGGACCCGCCTTGATAATGCAGCGAAAATATTCCCGGCGAACACCAACGAAAAAGACACACGAGTATTTCGTTTTATCTGTGAGCTTGAGGAAGATATAGACAAAGAAATATTGCAACAGGCATTGGATAGCACAATCTCTTTGTTTCCCATGTATCAGGTGGTTTTAAGAAGAGGATTTTTCTGGTATTATTTTGAGACAACGGACTTGAAGCCTCTTGTGAAGGAGGAGGATAAGCCCCCCTGTGGCATGCTGTATGTTCAGAATGCGAAGAACTTATTGTTTCGGGTTACCTATTTTAATAAGAGAATTAATCTGGAGATGTATCATGCTCTGGCAGATGGTACGGGAGCACTGGGATTTTTAAAGACCTTGGTATATTTTTATATTACCATCAGGTACCAGGAGGATTTTAAGGACAGACTGCCTGGCTTAGATTATGATGCCTCTTTTTCGCAAAAAATGGATGACAGCTTTTTAAAACATTACAGTGGTGATCAGAAGCTGGATAAAATTAAGATTACGAAGGCCTATCAGATTGCAGGCCATCGTACCATAGATAATCGTATCAAGGTAATTGAAGGAGAGATGTCGGTAAAGCAGGTTCTGGAACTGGCACATCATCATAATACCACGCTTACCGTCTATCTTACGGCATTATTCATGAAGGCAATCTCTATGGAAATGCCCGCGAGAGGGAAAAAGTATCCGGTTGTATTGTCCGTACCGGTGAATCTTCGCACCTATTTTCCTTCGGATACAGCCAGGAATTTTTTCACTACGATTAACATCAGCTATGATTTTGGGAAAGCCTCGGGTGACCTGGATGACGTAATTAAAGTGGTAAAGGAAACCTTTGAGAGGGAATTAACAGAAGAAAAGCTCAGAGAACATATGAATCGTCTGTCCGCATTGGAGCATAATGCTTTCATGAGGGTGATTCCACTGGTTTGGAAGGATCCGATACTGCGGCTGGCGAATAATTTGGCCGACAGAGGGGTAACAGCTTCCTTATCCAACATTGGAAGGGTTACGATAACAAAGGAATTGATGCCTTACATCCATATCTTTAATTGCTTTACCAGTGTAAGAAGACCCCAGATTGCAATGTGCTCCTTCGGTGACAGGCTGATGGTAAGCCTGGCGTCCCCGTTTACAGCCACGGATATTCAGAAAAACTTCTTTCGTATCTTGAGCGGTGAGGGTGCTGATGTATGCATTGCCAGTAACATAAAGGATGTAGGATAATCAGATGATTTTTAACCTTTCTATAGGCTTGTTATTTTTGAATAACACATCAACAATGGAAAGGCACGGGTGTTAGGATAGGAGTTGAAGCTAGATGCAGTATTGTGAAAAGTGTAAGGTATCATTAAAGGGAAATAATAAGATTTGTCCTTTGTGTGGCGGGATTGTACAGAAGCAGGAGGAAGAAGCACCAGAGGTATTTCCGTTTATCCCTACTATTTATCAGGAATTTAATATATTACTTCGGACAATGATTATGGTTTCCATTACTGCAATCATAATTACGTTCGCGGTAAATTTGATTTTTACGAGATCCTCTAACTGGTCACTGTTTGTTGCTGGTGCAGTCCTTTGTATGTGGATCAGCTTGTATTTTGTTATACGTAAGAGGCACAATATACCAAAAACCATTGTATGGCAGGTGGTTTTGCTTACAACCATATCAGTGATATGGGATATATTGACCGGCTGGCGTGGGTGGTCTATCGATTTTGTGTTTCCCATTGCATGCGTGGCGGCTATTCTTGTTATCCCCATTGCCTATCGAATATTAAAAATTGGTGTAAGGGATTTGTTGATTTATATCTTTATGGATGCTATTTTTGGATTGATTCCGATGATTTTTCTTGCATTTGGATTTTTGCAGATTATTGTCCCTTCCATAATCTGCGCAGCTGTTAGTGCCATCAGTTTAGCGGCAATTATTATTTACGAAGGGGATAATATGAAGTCAGAATTGAAGAAGCGTATGCATATATAACAGGAAAGGATTTATCTATGAACTCGTTTGCTTTAAAATTACTTGCAATGATTTTAATGCTGGTCGATCATATCGGCGTATTGTTTGTATCGAGAACGGATCACTGGAATTTGTATTTATTATGCCGTGCTTTGGGGAGATTATCTTTTCCGATATTTGCATTTTTGCTGGTTGAGGGTTTTTCAAGAACCTCGAATGTTAAGAAATATCTGGAGCGGTTAGGGCTTTTTGCATTCATTTCAGAAATACCCTTTGATCTTGCCTTTTATCAGGCTCGTTATGGTACTTCCATATGGACGGATCTTAAGCGCAGTATAGAAAACGGATTTGATGCCGTACCACTTAAAATGGTATTTCACCGCTTATTCGAGCATCAAAGTATTTTCTTTACTTTGTTCCTTGGATTGCTTTTAATGTATTGTATGAAGAAAGTAGAGAAGAGATTTCAGCAGCAGGCAGTGTTATCCAATGTATGGGAGGCTCTGCTTGTATTCGGCTTTAGTGGTCTTGCTTATTTGGTGAAATGTGATTATGGAATTGCAGGAATCTTAATCATTATAGCATTTTATGTATTTCGCGGCAGCAAGCTGCTGCAATCAGGTGCCTTATTTATTATTACCATCTCCTTATTATGCAATGTCAGATACTTTCTGGCTACCGGAGATGTGTTAAATATCATTAGTTTATTAGCAACTCTGGCAATGCTGCCAATTTCTTTCTACAACAATGAAAAGGGAAAGGATGCAAAATACTTATTTTACATCTTTTACCCTGGACATTTGATGCTATTATACTTATTATCACTATTATTTTAGGCAATTGCGAAACGATATAGCTTTTGCAATTGTATACACAACAGAGAATATTCCTTCACTTCAACGCTTCCTTCGGGCTTAGCTTCCGCTTCGAAATAGCATCTGCTGTGTATACAATATCTTTAATTAACGAGTTTCGCAATTATCTAACTTATTATTTCATGGAAGGGATAATGGTATCTTCGGATTCTTGATTCCGGCTTGCTTCATATCGAATCGATTCTCCACTTGCATAAGGTTTTTCAGGAAAGTAATATTTTAAGTCCATCTCATGGATACTATTGATGGAAGGAAATCGATAATAAGTTTTTTTGTCCGCCTCAAAATACATATTTTCAATCCTCCTATTGATCTGACTATAAAACGTTTATAAGCAGCGATTTGTATTAAAAAGCTAAAAATTAACTTCTTAATTGGTTATATCGTAACACTATCATGTTTTTGATCATCAGGTTATTATTATTGTTCTTCAAAACCTTAAGAAGTATACTAGGAAAGTGATTAAGAATTTACAAAATTTGCATATTAATATAGGGACGATTATTATTTAAAGTGGGAGATAACAATATGATTTCATTGAACATGATTGAAGTTAAGGCTTTTATGTCAAAGCTTTTGGCGGGCAGCACCTTTGATACCTTTTTGCTGCGCGAGCTGGAGCTTCAGACCTTTACAGGATTTACAATCAACGGACAATTAAACGAGGCATTTTTTTCAAAGGAAGAATTAGAATTACGTGAGGAGCAAAAAGCAATTACCTGGGGAGAGGTTCGCCAAATTGCATTTGCAATGATTAAAGGGAGTAAAACCCCCTTATCCCTCAAAATCGTGTTTCAATTACCGAAGGTGCAATGTGAAGCTTTACTAAATTCCCTGGGCGGAAGAATCCGTTTCGAGGAAGTTGGAGGCTTGTATCTTAATATTCGTTTTGAAAAAGGGGAACTGAGGGTAATTACAGGAACTGCAATCAAAACCTTTACTTTGGATAAGACACTGGAGCAGGAATGGGACCTTAGAGTAAAGGATATCTTAAAGGAACAGGGAATTCTATTTGAAGAAGGCTAGAAAAATAGAATTAGAAATAGAGAAGAAATAGACGAGATAGAGAAGAGATAGAAGGTAGAATGGAATAAGTTGATTGTTAGCACTCTTGTTGAAGGAGTGCTAATTTTGTCTTGACAATTTTATTTACCCGTATTATGATATCAAGTGAAGGAAAATTTACCTATCCATATAACGTTTACGCGAAGCATTGCAGTATGGGATGTTAGTGCGGCAAGCGGCTAAGATAAAATGCGCACCGACGTTATAAAAAATATTGAATTAAAGAAGGAGTGTTAATATGAGTACAGAACGCGGTAGTTTATCAATTCATTCTGAGAACATTTTTCCGATTATCAAAAAATGGTTATATTCTGACCATGACATTTTTGTCCGTGAATTAATCTCCAACGGAAGCGATGCAATTACAAAGTTAAAAAAGCTTGAAGTTATGGGTGAAGCTGATATTCCTGAGGACAATCATTACAAGCTTACCGTAACCGTGAATCCGGAACAGAAGACCATTACCTTCGCAGATAACGGTGTTGGTATGACTGCTGAGGAAGTAAAGGAATATATTAATCAAATCGCTTTTTCCGGTGCACAGAAGTTCATGGAGAAGTATAAGGGAAAGACAACAGAAGACCAGATCATCGGACATTTTGGTTTAGGCTTCTATTCAGCATTTATGGTTGCTTCTCGCGTAGCGATTGAAACTCTGTCCTGGCAGCCGGATGCTGCTCCGGTTCATTGGGAATCCGACGGCGGTACAGAATATGAGATGAGCGAAGGCAGCAAGACCGAACGCGGTACAGAGATCACTCTTTTTCTGAATGAAGAAAGCTATGAATTCTCCAACGAATACCGTGTAAAGGAAGTTATTAAAAAATACTGTTCTTTTATGCCGGTAGAGATTTATTTTATCAATGCCAATGCTCCTGTTGAAGAGGCAAAGGAAGAAGAAGTAGTAGATGCAGTGGTAGGAGAAGATGGAGTTGTAGAGGAAGGCGCTAAGGAAGAGAAGAAGGATAACAAGCCTCAGCCAATCAATAATCCGAATCCTCTTTGGGCAAAGCATCCCAATGATTGCACGGAGGAGCAGTATAAGGAATTCTACCGAGACGTATTCAATGATTATAAGGAGCCTTTATTCTGGATTCATTTGAATATGGATTATCCTTTTAACTTAAAGGGTATTCTATACTTCCCTAAGATTAATACAGAGTATGATTCCCTGGAAGGCTTAATTAAATTATATAACAACCAGGTATTTATTGCAGACAATATCAAAGAGGTAATTCCGGAATTCCTGATGCTCCTCAAGGGTGTTATCGACTGTCCTGACCTTCCTCTGAACGTATCCAGAAGTGCATTGCAAAATGATGGCTTTGTTAAGAAGATATCAGAATACATTGCGAAGAAGGTAGCTGACAAGCTGGTTGGCATGTATAAGGTTGAGAGAGAGAACTATGAGAAGTTCTGGGATGACATCAGTCCCTTTGTTAAATTTGGCTGCTTAAAAGATGTGAAATTCCATGAGAAGGTTAAGGATGCCCTGATCTATAAGAATCTGGAAGGCAAGTACATTACACTTGAGGAGTATGTAAAGGCTGGTAAGGGTGACGAAGCTGAAGGCACCGAAGGTGAAGAGGTAGTTAAGGCTGCGGAAAGTTCCGTTAGTGATGCAGAAGCCACCGAGAAGAAATGCGATTGTGACCATGATCACGAGCATGAAGAGGGCTGTGACTGCGGTCATGACCATGGAGCAGAGGATTCAGAAGAGGTTGCAGAAGAGAAGAAGAACGTGATCTATTATGTAACTGATCTGAAGCAGCAGGGACAATACATCAATATGTTTAAGGAAGCAGGCGTAGATGCCTTAATTCTTACCCACAATATTGATCAGCCATTTATCACCCGATTAGAGTCAGAGGATCAAAAGTTAAAATTCCAAAGAATCGATGCGGATATTACAGAAGGCTTCAAGGAAGAACCAAAGAAGAAAGAAAAGAAAATTCTGCAAAATAATACAGAAGCAATGACCACGTTATTCCGTAAGGTATTAGGTAAGGAGCAGCTGGAGGTTAAGGTTGAGAAGTTTAAAAATGATAAGATCTCTTCCGTTATGACCTTATCCGAGGAAAGCAGAAGAATGCAGGACATGATGCGTATGTATAATATGACCGGCATGGATATGGGAGGCTTCGGCGGCGGTGAGAGCTTAGTTCTCAATGCGAACAACCAGTTAGTGAAGTATATCATTACAAATGAAAATGCGGAACAGACACCGATGATCTGTGAGCAGTTATATGATCTTGCATTGCTTGCCCACAAGCAGCTAGAGCCGGAGGCAATGACAAAGTTTATTCAGAGAAGCAATGATATTATGATGCTGATGGCGAAATAAGAACAACAGCAATTAAATTAGTTATATAGAAGGATTCAAAGCCTGGATAGAACACGGGCTTTGAATCCTTTTCTGATATAGAGCTTTATTTCTTCGGTTATTCTTTTGTTAACTCGTTTTTTCATGGCGTATCTTATTCCGGCTTTTCTTGTTTACAGACAGAGAAATGGTTAATAATATTATTGGATATTACCAGAGCAATGTGCTTTTCTAAAAATTTTATTAACAACAATAATACTATTGATATAGGGATATGTTTATGATATTATATAGTAATGAAAACCATATAACAGAGTGTCAAAACTTGATGATGTGATTGAGAATACAATATTAGGAAATTTATGGGATATACCCTAGGATTTTAACTTATATGGAAAGAAAATAATGGTTTTATAGATTAGTTTATAGCAAGAACAGGAGGATGAAGAATGTCATATAGAATTATAGGAGATAGCTGTACCGATTTACCGGAAGCACTGAAATCCGATCCCCATTTTAAGCTAGTCCCTTTAACTTTGATTGTAGATGATGTTTCAATTATTGATGATGAGACCTTTAACCAGAAGGATTTTTTAGAAAGAGTTAAAGCATGTCCTCACAGTCCCAAATCCGCATGTCCATCTCCGGAGGATTATATGAAGTACTTTGATATTGACGGTGATATCTTTGTGGTTACCTTATCCTCACAATTAAGTGGCTCCTATAATAGTGCAGAGTTAGCAAAAAAACTCTATATAGAAGATCATCCGGGGAAGAAGATAGAAGTATTTGATTCCCGTTCTGCATCGGTTGGACAGACGCTGATTGCAATGAAGATCAAAGAATTGGTGGAGGCAAAACAGACCTTTGAAGCTGTCGTTGAAAAGGTGAATGCTTTCCGGGATGGGCTAAAGACAAAGTTTGTGCTGGAGTCTCTGGATACGTTACGTAAGAATGGAAGATTGACAGGAATTCAGGCAATTCTTGCAAGTGCATTAAATATCAAGCCTGTTATGGGTGCAACACCGGAAGGAACAATCTGTAAGATTGACCAAGCAAGAGGAATTACAAAGGCTGTGAACCTGATGGCAAAGTGTGTTGAAGCAGATGTGATCAAGCCAACAGAGAAGATTCTTGCTATTTCACATTGTAACAACAGGGAGAGAGCAGAGTTTTTTAAGGCTGAGGTATTGAAGAGAGTTCCTTTTAAGGATTGCTTTATTGTGGATACTGCAGGTGTAAGTTCTCTTTATGCCAATGATGGCGGGATTATAACGGTGTATTAAAGGCAGATGTGTCCCGAGGTGCCCCGTCTTATCCTTGTGGTAACTCGAATTATCCTCGTCGACAGTAGAAAATAATGCGAAAGAATCTAAAAACTCAGACCTGGATAGGGCATTAAACTGCCCCGTCGCAGGTCTTTTTTTACCCATTTCAGCGGTTATTATAAATCATTTGATACCATGAATCTTTGCCATTCTTGCGATTTCGCTATTTGCCAAGCCGGATGCAAATGTTCCTAATGGATTCTCCTGCCGTGACATTCCCGATTGTCTAATGGGAATTGGTTGGATACACGGAAATACCTCTCACCTGGAAAAAGGAGCTAATCTCCATGGAGCCTGTTTTATAATTCGCTTAAATAAACCATATCAGTTATATCTGCAATGCGCATCTTTTTGCCTTTTTTTATATTTAAAATTCCACAATCATAGCTTTGCAGAATGCCTTTTATTTCATCGCCGCCAATTAAGAATCTCGTCCATTCGTCACAGTCCCTCTTAAATATGCATCTCGTACTATTTATTTTTTCGATAACCAGATTAAAATCTGCATTGGATTCTTCTATATCGTATTCCTTCTCTTTATTTTCAGACATTTGGATTAAGTCATAAGATTTTACAGCATTTCTTTTTATAATACACCATTTAGTACGTCCATGATATAATCTTTTCCCATAAAAATATTTATCATCGTACCCAAGTATTTTTATTTTCCATCCGTCACTAAAAGAATACTCTATAAAGTTAAACTGTATATGGCACCATTGTCTTATTACTGAATTTAATATACTATCTTCTGTATTGTTCGAATAATTGACAGAGGATAATGGTATCAATTCTTCAATCTTATCATTAACTAGATAATCAAGGCTAACACCAAAAAGCTGTCCTATTATGATTAAATTATCAATATCGGGTAATGAATTGCCGGATTCCCATTTGGACACTGCCTGTCTGCTGACATGGCATTTTTCTGCAATATTCTCTTGTGAGAACCCTCGAGTTTTACGAAGTCTTTCTAATTTGTCTGCAAATTTCATATGTAATGCTCCTTCCGGTTAATACCAATATCATAATGGAAATATCATATAATATCAATAAACCAGCCCTTTCTTTTGTTAACTGTTAGTTGCGATACTGAAAATGTAACAGTTTAAAGGGTACTTTTAATATTCTATAACTTTTGAATATTGATCATACCACCAGTTTTTACTATAACTGTTACAGAAAAGTAACGTTCTTTTTTCGTCTTTTTCGTTTATATATATTCAGTGAATAATCATACTGCACAGTATTCGGAAGAACTTCCGAGTCCTGTTGAAAGCCTTATAAGATTGGAAATAAGTATTCATTGATAAATAATCATTGACAAACGGTCAATGGAATAATATACTGCTTATTATCGGAGGTGGAAATGAGAATATCAAAAGAACCTGAAGTTAGAAAACGAGAAATTGTAGATACTGCTATGAGGTTATTTGCAGAAAAGGGGTATGAAGCAACATCGATAAAAGATATTGCCATGGCTGTTAATGTTGTACCAGGTCTATGCTACAATTATTTTAAATCAAAATATGAATTATTTGAATATGCAACTACAATGTATGCGGACGAATGTGCGGCCCCTTTAATAGCAGTTTTAGAGGGTGAGGAAGAATCATTAGAGGCATATTTCAAGAAAATCTTTGCTGTATTTATTAACAGTGATGGTAAAGAAAAATACCATGATTTTTACCATAAAGGTGGAAATAAATTATTCCATAAACAGTTAGAAATAATTATGAATGAAAAATTTCAACCATATATGAAACAATTTATAGTCAGATTAAATGAGAGAGGATTGCTAAATGTAAAAGACCCTGATACCGTTTCAAAATTTATAGTATACGGACAATCCCCCATTGTAAATGATGATTCTTTTAGTTCAGAAGAAAAAGCAGAAAAGGCAATATCAATGATAAAGCTATTATTAAGTTAGTAGATACCCCGGAATAGTCCGGGGTAAAAAAATAAATATTGAATGAATAATAGTCAATGACTAAAATTCAATAACAACAAAATAAGGAGAAGGAATATGACAAATGTAGCATTAATAACTGGAGCAACAAGTGGACTTGGTTTGGCATATGCAAAAGAGTTTGCAAAGAAAGGATATAATCTTATCATTACGGGAAGGCGGGAAGACAAGATTAAGTACAATGCTAACGACATTGAACAAACATACCATATTAAGATCAAAGTTCTGATAGTAGACTTGGCAAATCAGGATGGTTTGAATGATCTTCTTGATGAAATCGTGGAAGATGAAATTGAAGTGCTGGTTAACAATGCAGGATTTGGTTTAAAACCAGTATTTGCAGAAACGACGAGAGAAGAAATGGATAGAATTATGTTCTTGCAAATGAATGTGGTGGTTATTTTAACACAGTATATTCTAAAGAAAATGCTGGTAAGAAGTCGAGGAACAGTCATTAACATATCGTCGGATGGCGCTTTTGCTGTAATGCCGAGAAATGTATTATATTCTTCAACAAAGCTGTTTATTATTAATCTTACAGAAGGACTCTACATGGAGCTTGAGAAATCAGGTATTAAGCTTCAGGTGGTATGCCCAGGTTTCATCGATACTGATTTTCATGAAAGTGCAGGAATGAACGTTATAAAGAAGAAAAAAGGGTTTATGAAATTTTCTTCACCAGAGGATATTGTCAGTATGGCTATGAAAGATTTGAAAAAAGGAAAAGTGGTGTGTGTCCCCGGCATGGAAGCAAAGATAGTTCGCTTTGTGGCTCATATTCTTCCAAGAAAAATGTTATATAAATTAGCAATTAATTTTACAAAGAAAAGAAATAAAAAGTTACATAGATAAATTGTTGAAAGAAGAATACCAGCACAAGGGAAATTGGTACGATACAGGTGAATTATATGGAAATAATTAATATAGTGGTGTAAAAAAAAGAATGCATTCTGTTAGTTATGCGGAAAAATATTTAGCAATAAATGCGGAGATTAAATATAGGAAGTCAAATAGGAATGACGAGATATTGCAACGACCGGAGCAGTATTTGGAACAAAGCCAAAAAGCAACGATGTAAGCATATTTCAAAGCAAACTGTATATATTTCTTCTGATTGTAAAAATAAGTATTGACATTTCTAAAACGTATGTTTTACACTTATTAAAATTACTCTATGGAGGAACGATTGCTATGCTATTTATTATTAAACACCATCATCACCATATTATCTGCGATTAGCCAATGATACTACATCACTGGATTAATCGCTTATTGTGGTTATCCTGGTGATTGATAGGTATATTTGATTATATATTTAGCCACAGGGATAACACCTGTGGCTATTGCTATTTTTAGAGAAAAGGAGAATTATAAAATATGAAAATTAATACTGTTAAAGGTACAAATGATTATCTACCCCAAGAGGTAGCTTTGAGGGATTATTTACAAAATGCTATACTAGAGGTTTACAAAGCTAATGGATTTACAAGAATAATGACCCCATCTATTGAAGATATTGAAAATCTTAATAAGTCAGAGGGCGGGGATAATTTAAATTTGATTTTTAAAATATTAAAACGTGGGGATAAATTAGATGCTGCATTAGAGGATAAGATACCCGGCGAATTGTGTGATATGGGTCTGCGATATGATTTAACTCTACCACTTAGCAGGTATTATGCGAATAATCGTAACAAATTGATTATACCGTTCAAATGTATTCAGATTGATAAAGTATATCGTGCAGAAAGACCTCAAAAGGGGCGTCTAAGAGAATTCATGCAATGTGATATAGATATCATAGGGTCAGACTCACGTAACTCTGAAATTGAACTTATTACTGTTACTGCAAAAGCATTGCTTAACATCGGATTATCTGATTTTTCCGTTAGGATTAATGATAGAGGTATATTAAATGATTTACTGATTGTTTTAGGTTTTAAAGAATCTGAATTACCCTCAGTGTGCATTACTTTTGATAAGCTAGACAAGATAGGTGTTTCTGGAGTAGAGGAAGAACTAAAAGAAAAAGAATACGATGAACAATGTATTGCTGGCTTGGTAGAGGTTTTAAGCAATCTACCCCTTACACTGGATTATGTAAAAACTAAAGTGACTGATGCTGCAAAGATTGAAAGCATAGAAAAGATAATAACATCTGTTAAAATACTTTCTGGTGGTAAATTTGATATTATATTTGACCTATCATTGGTGAGGGGGCAAGGTTACTATACAGGTACTGTATTTGAAATTATTAGTAAAGATTTTAAAGGCGCTATCGCGGGTGGTGGCAGATATGATAATCTTATTGGCAAGTTTATTGACAAGAGCGTATCGGCAGTTGGGTTTAGCATTGGTTTTGAGAGAATATTTGGAATTTTAAAAGATAATGGATTTAAGATTCCCAGATGCAAAGAGAGAATAGCAGTAATATATGAGGGTTCTAAAGTAATTGAGGCAAATGAATTTAGAGAAGAATTGAGCAGAAAATATGATGTTGCTTTATTTGAAAAACCTAAAAAACTTGCTAAGTTTTTAGATACATTACAAAATGTAGGATACTATGGTTTTATTGTTTACGGGCAATCTGATGAGGTTAAACCATTTAGAGCATAGTTTGGATTAGGTTTTCGTAAAACGTTAATTATGATTGTCAAATGAAATAAAATGTAAAATAGCTATGAAATTGCCTTTATGCTCTTTTCGAATATCACTTCCTTTGGTATACTTTTCCTATCAAGAAATGCTATGGAAGAATTTACGAGGATTATCAAAAGCAAAGATTGATTCGCAAAAAGGTTTTTCAATAACAAAGGGAAGTAAAGGTACTGAAGTGAAACAATACGATGAATGGGCTTGATGGGATAATTTTTCGACTATATAAAAATTTAATGTATGATCCAAGAATGGCTTATCCTCTGTACAGCTATGAGCTGAATAGTATGCAGTTGAGTGTTTGTTAATAGACTTGTAGAAAATTTATATTATAGGATGACAAATCATCGTATTTTAAGACATGACTTTCTAGGTCATGATTTTGTAAAATATTCCTTGAAAGGAGGTGCTCCTGTGAACTGGATACAATGCCTGTCAAAAGCAATTGATTACATTGAACAGCACTTGACCGACGATATTAACCTTGATGAATTAGCAAACCATTCCTATACATCAAGCTCCCATTTTCAGCTTATATTCCATTTGGTAATGGGTTTGACCATAGGCGAGTACATTCGTAATAGACGAATGAGCTTAGCAGCACAAGATTTACTGCAGCCAAACAGCAAAATCATTGATGTGGCAATGCGTTATCAATATGATACGCAGGAAAGTTTTTCAAAGGCGTTCACACGGTTTCATGGCATGCCTCCATCTAAAGTGCAGCGGGGAAGGATGAAGCATTTTTATCCGCTGTCAATTAACGTTACCATTCAAGGAGGATTTGATATGTCACGTAAATTGATTGATGAGTTTTATTGGAGAGATTTCGAAGGGAATGAGAGCGAGAAACAGACGACTGCTGAACAATACAATCGAATTGTTAGCTGGGCACTTAACGCAAGAGGACAAAATCCGGGCGTTTTTGATGCGTTAACCGAGTGGGTACTGGATGATTCCCAATGGGGTGACGAAAAACTCGCTGAAAATGAACAGGTTTTGATGCAGGGCGTATTTGCACGGTTCAAAGAACAGAATGCACAGCTTCGCTCATATTTGAAGGAGCTGGAACCGTCTGGTCTGGTCAATGGGGCAGTGTTCAAAGCGTTAGACCGATTTGATGAGGAATTGTCGGGAGGATCGGCCGATGAGAGGCTTCGTGAAACAGTTGGCAGTGTGTTTCGTGATTTTTCTGCAATGCGGGAACGTAGAGTTCGCGAAATCATTGCGGGCACTCCAACGGGTCAATTTGGAATACTTGGCGTAGATTTATATGGATACATCAATTACTTAAAGGATTGCGACGCGGGAGTACAATGGGCATTGTTTATGCCGGAGATGGTTCAGAAGCAGCAAAAGGACTTTAAAGTAGATAGTTTTGAGTATAAGAAAAGGTCCTCCCTACGCTTTATCGGGCGAGAAGGTGATGACTTGGCAGATCTAGAGGTTCGTAAGAAGCTTTTTCTTATTCTGGACGATATGAAGGAGTATAAATCGGATCTTGACTACGATGTTCTATTGATGCACCATTATGGATTATGCGTGGATGTTGGTCCGTGGCATGGTTTTTGGGGTCGGTTTATGAGAGCAGATACCCCTGTGCCGGAAGGCTTTATCTATTTTGATTTCGTACCACAAAACGATGGAAAGGCAGGCCAGCCATTCATCTCTGAGTTTGCATATGCAACCTTTTCCGGTGATATGGATGCTATGCACAAACGCGAGGGTTATGATAGCGATGCCATGTACGATGTCACCCGTAATATTATGCTTGGACAAGGAGTAAACATTCCGTATCCGATCAAATATTGGACTGCGGAAGTGTTTATTGACGGATGTGATAAATATAGTCCCGCATATATGTTTAGCGCGGAGCTGTCTACTACGTTTCTAATATAAATTGGGAGGTTGAAATGGGAGATAGCATTTGTTTTGAAGTACAAAGCTTTAAAGCTGTTCGATTTATCGGCAAAGAGATAGTTGTTGGGAAGAAAAATCCAGTTCCAGGCTTATGGGAAAAGATATTGAAGGATGGAACAAATGATTTTCTTCAAAGTCTGCCGGAGCGAGTATCTCCATTGGGAGACACGATTGGATGGATGGGGGATTACAATCCTCAGACAAAGGAATTTATTTATATTGCAGGCATATTTGCAAAGCCGGATGCAAATGTTCCAAATGGATTCTCTTACCGTGACATTCCCGATTGTCTGATGGGAATCGGTTGGATACAAGGAAATACTTCTCACCTAGAAAAAGGAGCTCATACGAAAACGGAAAAAATAATGAGAGCAAACGGCTATGTGCCAGATTACTCAATTGTTGGAATATCAATGGAATACTACTCATTTGATAAATATGCAAAGGTGGAAGAGGACGGAAATAACATCTTTACTTTTGGATATTATTTACCTTGCAAAAAAAATGTTTAGTCATTAGTCCTCAATAAGGGATATATACTTAAAAATAGGCAAAGCTTGATTCGATATTTTGGAGACTGCCTGCTTTATTTAAAATGAAGATAAATAATTGTAAAAAATGAAATTGCTCTTTATGCCGCCAAACCGTCTGTTATTATGCAGGCGGTTTTGTATTTGTTAAAGAAAAATTCAAAGAAATATTGATTAGTAAATTATGGTAGTAATTATCACAGTATTGATGTAAAATAAAGTTATTCTATAGCAATAATGTTTTGCGAATATTATCTATTATATTATAGGTATTGCGAAACTCATTAACTGAAGCTATTGTATACACAGCAGACACTGTTTCGAAGCGGAAGCTAAGCCCGAAGGAAGCGTTGGAGCGAAGGAATAGGGTCGGCTGTGTATACAATTACAAATATTATATCGTTTCGCAATTACAATTATATTACCGTAGGAGAATAAGAGAATGAAAGACTCATTTCAGACAATCATTGCCATGAGCATATCTGGACTTATATTCATGTCCTTATCCATAAAATTTCAATGGAGTAAAAAAATATGGACAATCTTAAATAAGAAAATAAAGTGGGAAAACAATGTCTCTTTATGGATATTAATCGCCCCTTTTTTTAATTTAGGTTTCCAGTTAATATTCGAGGCAATAGGGATACCATTTCTCGCAATTGTAAATGGTATTACGTTCGGCGTCTATATGGGATTTATGCCTGATTTAGGAAAAAGAAAACAAGATTCAAAGAAACAGAATAGTAAGAAGAGAGGCAGAAATTAATGAGAGAATTCGATTCGGATTTTTGTAACGTTAAATATATGGAAGAGGATAAAGCAGTCCTATTAACCTGGAAGAAATATGCCTGTGGAGAGGATTATAGAAAGCCAGCCACCTTCGCGTGGGAGCTACTGAAGGAACATCATAATTGTAGGTTTATTGTGGATGCCAGAAATGGATTTGAGGATGCCAAAGAAGATTTAGATTGGGGATTTACTGTTTTGATGCCAGGTATGGCAAAAACCAGTTGTAGATTTGTTGGCTTTATTATGAAGGACGTAAACGAAATTGAAGAAGAAATGGATCTATGGACCAAGGAATTTGGAAAATACTTTGCCGTAAGTAAAGCATTAACTTACAAAGAAGCAGTGGAGAAAGCGAACCGATGCTATATGTTGCAGGTAACCTATCACATTATAAAGGGAAGAAGAGATGAATTTTATAGTAAGATAAAAGAACATAATATCGCACAGCATTCAAAAGAGGAGCCAGGTAATTATAAATACGATTATTATGTTCCGGTAGATTCAGAGGATCAATTATGTCTTATGGAGCTATGGACAGATGAATTGGCTCAGAAGCTTCATACGAATACCGAGCATTTTAATAAACTTGCGCAACTAAAGCCGGAGTATGTTGAATCGGTTGAGATTGAAAAGTATTGGATTACGAATGCGTAACGAAAGGAGCTACAATGGAAATACGTACAAATAGATTGTTATTAGTCCCCTTAGGGCCTCAATATTTAGAATCGACATATCGCTATTCCGGCGATATTGATAACGCCAAATATATGGTTTACCTCCCGGACACTAATATCAGCGAAACGGAAAGCTTTTTGAACCGGGTGCACAGCGAATGGCAGAAACCTGCACCTATGGTTTATGAATTTGCGATTTTGTTAAACCAGGAGCATATTGGCTCGGTCGGTGTCGATATCGATGAGGATAAGGTAGAAGGTGAGCTTGGCTGGATCATTCATAAAAAGCACTGGGGCAAGGGGTATGCAGTGGAAGCAGCTAAGGAAGTGATTGAATTTGTCGTGAGGGAACGAAACATTAAGAAATTCATCGCTCACTGTGATAGTGAAAATATCGGCTCCTATCGTGTTATGGAGAAAATAGGAATGAAATTATACAGCAAAACGAAAGGACGGAGAAATAAAGGATCAGATGAGGATAGGGAAGAATTACTGTATTGTCTTGAGATAAATTAACATAACATCGTTGAAACCAAGCTTGGTATGAAAGCAGCTTAGAAAATTGCTGAGTACTACAATGATACCAGAGATTACACGATCTAATCGGTTATCGTCTCTGAGCAAAGGAGTATGATAGATGGCGGATATATATTATATAGGCGGGTCCCCTTGCAGCGGAAAAAGTACTGTAGCGGAAATAGTAGCAGAAAAATACGGATTCCACTATTATAAAGTAGATAATCATCTTGAAAGCTTTACAAAAAGAGGAGCAGAAATGCATTACCCGATCTGTAGGAAGCTGCTGAAGCTAAGTCCCGAACAAATCTGGATGAGGGACAGTGCTTTGCAAAAAGAAGAGGAATTACGATATTACAATGAAATATTTGGGTTCATTCAAACAGATTTATTAAAATATCAAGATACATGTCCGGTTATAACGGAGGGAGCAGCATACTTACCAACGCTGATGAGGCAGCAAAATGTTGCAGAAAACCGCTATATCGCTATTACTCCAACAAAGGAATTTCAAATCGATCGATATAAAGAAAGAGAGTGGGTTCCCGATGTTTTAAAAGGATGTTCTGATACTAAAAAAGCGTTTGAGAACTGGATGGAGAGGGATATATTATTTGCACAAGAAGTAAGACACCAATGTCAAGTCTTAAATTATTCGTCTATTCTTATTGACGGAGCATTAGCTGTCGACGAAATTGTAAGGATAGTATGTGCTCATTTTGTCCTGGGTCTATGAATTATATTACATTACAGTCCGTCTTTACTGACGATAAAATAGGAGAGTGTCTATGCTTAAAGTAAGCTTTTATGATAATATTGATGACAGTTTACTGAAGTTTGCTGTTATTGTATCAATGAGTCAAGGGAAGTGGGTATTCTGTAAACACAAGGATAGAAGTACCTATGAATGCCCCGGAGGACACCGGGAAATGGGGGAAGATATTTTGTCTGCAGCAAAAAGAGAGCTTTATGAAGAAACCGGTGCAGTGGAATACTCCATTAAGCGGATATGTATATATTCGGTAAAAGGCAATGATAATGTAATTGAAAATAGTACAGAAACGTTTGGTATGCTATATTTTGCTAATATTATAAAATTTGAAGAACTACCTGGCTATGAAATAGAAGCGGTAGAATTATTTGATCAGCTGCCTGACAAATGGACCTATCCTGATATCCAGCCCAGACTAATAAAGAAGGTACTTAGTGTAATTAAACAGGGATAAAAGAATAATAATTAACTTGAGGAGACAACTGGATGAACGAAATAATATATTATGAAAACACCGTTACAGCAGAAGAATTATGTTACTTACAGGAGGCGGTAGGATTTGGTGAAGCTAATGTCAAACAGGCGGACAAAGCAATCAAAAATAGTTTGTTTTGTGTATCAGCCAAGGTAAATGGTCAAATTGCAGGTATGGGAAGAGTCATTGGAGATGGAGCTCGTATTTTTTATTTACAGGATGTATTCATAGCTCCTGATTATCAGAAAATGGGTATCGGATCAGAGCTTGTAACCCGTATGATGCAGTACATAAAGGAAAATGCCTTCGAAGATGCGCACACAGCAATTGGGCTCATGGCAGCGAAAGGAAAGGAAGAGTTCTATTCGAAGCTAGGATTCCATGTAAGACCGAATGATAATGAAGGTCATGGTATGATGTATAGAATTGAGAAATAACGCAATTTAGTAATTTCGTGTTTAGTATGAAATGCAGAGAATTTCATATCCTGCATTGTGCGACCTAGCGGTCGAATGTCAGTTAGTGTATTAAGTCAGCTGATATAAAAGTAAGTGATATGTGACTTAGTTCACGCACATTAATTGATATTCATCATTGATATCCATCACGAGGAGAGTTAGATAATGAAGCATAAGAAAAAGAAATATGTGTACACAGGTATTCTAGTTGTAATGATTTTATTTGGATTATTTTTAAGTAGTAATACCAAACTAGGGTATATGATGACAATAAGACTGCATGGATATACAGAAATAAAAGCTAACGTATATTTGGACAAGAATTATTCAGGTGATTATCAGGTGATTCAAGAACTACTGGAGGAAGCTACAGAACGAGTGACAAATTTCTGGGGAACTCTGGAAAGCAAGCCTGTCATAATTCTATCTGAAAGCAATGACAAATTAAAACGGCTTGGATATAGTGCTAGCCCTTTCACTTCCATGTATCTATTTCATGGTGCTAGGACTTACATGATATTTTCAACCAATGACATGGATGTTGACTTATTGGCTCATGAAATGACTCATGCAGAGCTCTATGGAAGGGCATATAAAGATAAGTGGTATAATAGCAGTCTCATTCCGATCTGGTTTAATGAAGGTGTAGCAATGCAGAATGATTACAGGGATAAGTATAACGATAGCGCATGGGAGAAAGTTACGAATAACGGAACCATTGTAAAAAGTCTTAACGCCATAGCATCTATACAAAATTTTTATACCGATGATAGTAAGGTGAATTATATCATTTCTCGCCATGAACTTCATGATTGGATCAGTAAAAATGGGATGGCTGCCTTAATCGACCTTATTCAAAGGGTGAATAAAGGGGAAGAATTTCATGAATTATATGATAGTTATCTTGGTGCATGAGGAGGTTTTGACTTGATTACAGGTTTATTATAGTGGAAGAAATTCGCCAGTGGAGAGAATTAATTTATGCCGGGAGAATATCGATGATAGCACTAATTGCGCTTATTCAAAAAAATATGTTATAGAGAGTGGAGGGCGATGATGAAAGATCAGATAATAATTACGAATGAAAACAATTTGGTTGGAAAGCATAAAGCGGAGCAGGAGCCTTATGAATATGTGAAATATGAGATTACTCCAAAAGAAGATGTTAGCCAGTGCTATGTCGCGATCTATGAAATTCCTCCGATGAAATCGAATTATCCCTATCACTATCATGCGGCAAATACAGAAGTATTTTATATTCTCAGCGGACAGGGTATCTTAAGAACACCGAACGGGGATCGAAGTATCAAAGCAGGAGACTGTATAGTTTGCCCTCCATCGGAAAGTGGAGCACATAAGTTATTCAATCCTTCAAACAGTGAAGTATTAAAATATATAGATTTTGACACGACAAATTCACCTGATATTATTAGCTATCCTGATTCAGATAAAACAGGTATCATAATTCATAATCAATCAAGCACGTTTTTCAAAAATAATGATAAAGTGGGCTACTATGACGGTGAGCAAGGTGTATAACGATTTAATCTGAAACTAGAAATAAACAACACTGAATTAAAAAAATGCCAAGGAGGGAAATAATGAATCTCGAATATGAATTTACAGAACAGGATTACATAGAGTATAACCTCTACCATTATCAAAATTCTCCATCCACAAAGCGGTTACTGCTGATTCAAAGATATGGAGTAGCGCTTCTTTTTATGATATTAGCACCGCTCATGCATTTGATTAGTCAGGTCCCCTTTAGCTACTATCTTATCAGCTTTGCAATTGCGTCCATAGTATGGATTGTTCTATTTCCGAAAATAGTTGAGCAATCAATGAAGAAAAGAATTCTGAAGATGGTGGAAGAGGGAAAACGTAATTATTTATTTGGAAGGCATGAATTAAGAATTACCCAGGATGGGATTCATGGAAAAACAGGAGTTAGTGAAACTACCTGGCACCGTATCGAACGAGCTGTGGAAACAGAGAAGCATGTTCTTGTGTATCTGAACTCAATCACTGCATTTGTAGTTCCAAAGAGTGCCTTTGGATCCCAGGAAGAAAAAGATAGATTTCTGGAGGAAGTAAGCAGATTCAAATGAGACAGTAGTAAAGGTGTAGACGATGGAAGTGAGATTAAGTGTAATGAACCAAAATGAGTTGATTTTAAATCTAGATAAGCTACATACAACCGAACTGGGCGTGATGCGTATCAAAAGAAATCTTGCACTGACTGAGGACGATGTGGTTCTTGTGTGCAGGGAAATGATACAGAACCCAAACGCTGACATAACCAGAGAAGGTAAGAACTGGTATGTCAATATAGACAATTGTGAAATTACAATCAATGCACATAGCTTTACAATAATTACAGCACATAAACGAAAGAGTGGTATATGAGGCAGTTAAAAACAGAAGTACAAGGAAAGACGTAATCGCAGGTGAAATTATAAAGGGAGAATGTGCTTATGAAAGCTATCGTAGTGGTAGATAACATTTCTAATAATAATATAGCAGGAGAATGGGGATTAAGTATCGTTATTGAATACAGCAACAAGAAAATATTACTTGATACCGGAGCATCAGGACTGTTCTTGGAAAATGCAAAAAAACTTGGAATTGATATCAAGAATATCGATTATGCAGTTTTATCTCATGCGCATTACGATCATGCAGAGGGGATGAAGAACTTTCTTGATGCAAATGATGGTGCAAATTTTTATCTTCGGTATGGCTGTGGTGAAAATTGTTATATGAAGAAATGGTTTATCCATAAGTACATCGGTATTCCAAAGAATATGCTGGAGGAGTATAAAGAGCGTATTGTTTACACAAAGGGAGATTACGAGTTGTTCCCTGGAGCATCATTAATTCCCCATAAGACAGAAGGTCTATCAGCGATCGGTAAGAAAAACATGATGTACATACGTAATGAAAAAAACTGGGCACCGGACGATTTTTCTCATGAGCAAAGCCTGGTTTTTGAAACTTCATCAGGACTTATTATTTTCAATAGCTGTTCTCATGGGGGAGTTGATAACATTATTCAAGAAGTTGCAGCAACTTACCCTGGTAAGAAAATGAAAGCGATGGTAGGTGGCTTTCATCTTTATAATAAGTCAAAAACAGAAGTTAGGGAGCTAGCGAGAAGAATTAAGATGACCGGAATTGAGAGTATATATACGGGACATTGCACAGGGGAACGTTCCTTTCGTATATTACAGGAAGAATTAGGAGCAAAGGTTCATCAACTTTGTACTGGTTTGGTAATCAATTTAGAGGATTAGTTTGCTGATATCGATAATTATTAGACAACTTATTGTACTAAGATAAGAGTTGAAGTGATTCAAATCGATATGGAAGGTAATTGCGAAAATCATTAACTGAAGCTATTGTATACAGCAGACACTGTTTCAAAGCGGAAGCTAAGCCCGAAGGAAGCGTTGGAACGAGAAATTGTGAGTGTTGTGTATAATTACAAAAAATATGTTGTACACAATTGCCTAAATAGATTTGGCAATGGAAAGGAGACCCTTATGATAGAAGTATTATTCGGTGAGAGTGAAGGTGGAGCTATGAAAGTAGCCAAGCATTATCGTAAGCCTGATTTTAACAGAAGTTCAACCGCTTATTTTGGACGAAAACCGACGAAAGAGGAATTGGATAAGTGGTTTGAAGGGCAAGCCGTCGGTGGAGATTCTACCGAAGTGGTTTGCCTTCCGTTTCTTTTGGATATCGGTGATATTACAGTTCCTGTTGAAAGTGAATACAGGAAAGAGCTTATGTTAGAGCTCTACACAATTACCGGATTTGGGGATGCAGATACACATAAATCACTGGTGGATGATACATGGGATCGGTACTTGCATGAAATCGAGCGATTGAAAAGCTACGCTTTGCAGGGAGAGGCCATTCGATTATGGTATAGCCAAGCACCGTATTCCTTGTGCGGATTCTATTATGCATGTAGTCTTTTAAAAGAGTATCATTGTAAAGTATCGGCGATAAAATTACCGCATCATCTACAGATCTCTGATACAGAAATACAACAAAATACCTCCTGGGGAGAAATAACTGCAGGAAAGTTTTATCAATATCTTCCCTTTGAACAGGCATTACCTGGGAGTGAAATACGATTCTTTGCCTCTTGCTGGGACGAGTTGAAAGAAGATCAAAGTGTACTGCGTGCCGTTATCAATGGCAGAGTAATTGGTGTTCCGGAGGATTTCTACGATCCTATTATTAGAAAAGAGATTCCAGAGGAAGAATTTGTTATGGCATATCTGATTGGAACCATCATGGGAAAGTATCCTTTTGGTATAGGCGACTACTGGTATGCAAAACGAATCAACAGGATGATTGAGCGTGGAGAATTGGTGGTTTTGCAAAAGCAGAAGGAAATATATAGACAGGTGCTGATAAAACAACAAAGGGAATCGATATAACCTGATTTTAAAAGGAAGCGTTGAAGCCAAGAAATAATATCTGCTGCGTATATAATTACAGAAACTATAGTGTTTCGCAATTCCTGAATGCGAAAAAGAGAAAGCCAAAGAGCCGTCAAAAACGGTAGCTTGCGGACATACCCAAGGACAAAATATAACACAAAAAGTCGGAATTAACCGCTTAAAAAGAGATAGTATAGAAATAGGAACAGGGGGGGATGATAGTCATGGAATGGATTGAAAGCATTGGAGAGGTCATTAATTATATTGAAGAGAATCTCACAAAAGAGATTGAAATGAATGCGATTGCAGAAAAAGTATTTATATCTCCGATCTATTTACAAAAAGGCTTTGCAATGCTTTGTGGGTTAACTCTGGGAGAGTATATCAGGCGGCGCAGGCTTACCCTTGCCGGCAGTGAGCTTGTTTCTACTAATAAAAAGATTATTGATATAGCCCTGGAATATGGTTATGACTCACCGGATAGTTTTACGAAAGCCTTTCTTCGATTTCATGGTGTTACACCCACTGCGGTTCGAAAGAATGGAGCAATGATTAAATCCTTTGTTCCCCTTAAAATTAAATTATCATTGGAAGGTGGTTATAGCATGGATTACAAAATTATTGAGAAAGATTCCTTTACTGTCCTGGGTAGATCAAAGGTGTTTAGCTACGATAATGCGACTGTAGGAATTCCACAGTTTTGGACAGAACACTATCAAACAGGAAAGGAAAAAGAAGTTTGTGGTATGTACGGAGTATGCCTGGATGAGAACATGGGAGCAGCTGAGTTTGAATATTTGATTGCAGATAATTACAACCCAGCATTAGAAATACCGGAGGGTTGTATTACAAAGATTATTCCGAAACATACCTGGGCAGTTTTTTCCTGCAAGGGGCCTATGCCTAAATCAATTCAGGAAGTAAACGAGAAAATATTTTCTGAATGGCTACCTAATTGTAGGGACTATGAAATTGCAGCAGGATATAATATTGAAATGTATACCGACACAAGGGAATACCCAAAGGGAAATCAGGATGAAAACTACTACAGTGAAATTTGGATTCCTGTAAAGAAAAAATAATAGGCAAAGCGGATATCTCGTAATGAATCAGATCGGCGATTGTAATGATTCATTATTTGAATGGAATAAGAGCATTTATTTTCGGTAAAAAGCAAGTAAAGTAGAAAAGCACCTATGAATCATTAGATATGGTAAATGCAAAGAGTGCATTGAAAAACATGAATCGAAGGGAAAGCTACCAAGATGTAAACGCGAGAAGAGACTGAAATAATACTAAAATAATACTGGAATAACGCTGAAATAACACAAAAAATATGATTATATCTCACAGGAGTAAAAAATGCTTAGACTAAGACCCTTTAAATTAAGTGATATCGAATACCTGTTAAATTGGATTGGTGACGAATATTCTTTCGCCCAGTGGTGTGCGAATAAATTTGACTATCCGCTAACGAGAGAACAATTGCTGTCTTATTATCAAAAATACGAGATGGATGACCGGGGATGGATTATGACAGCGATCGATGAAAATGGCATACCGGTTGGGCATCTTTTAATGCGCAGTGCAGATTATCAAAAGGAAAGTATACATTTTGGGTTTATTATTGTGAATTCAAAAATCCGAGGAAAAGGTTATGGAAAAGAGATGGTGTCCTTAGCGGTTCAGTATTCTTTTGAGATATTAAAAGTAGAACAGGTGACCTTAGCTGTATATGATAATAATCCTGCTGCCCATCATTGTTATAAATCAGCTGGATTCACAGATGTGCTGTATCGTGAAGCAGCTTTTCCGTTCGGCGATGAAACCTGGGGAGTATATGATATGGCTATCTGTAATCGACGATAATAAAGGATGGAATTTCCTTTACAGTTGAATATGGCAATAAGAATCTTTAGTAGCGAGGTTAATAAAATCTTGATTTATAATATGCATTTGATATAATTAAGCTACAAAGATAAAAACACATCCCGGTAGGTAGTCCGGGAGCAACATTCATTCATGTTGTCAGTAACCTGCCTCCTTGGTTGTCCGTTCTTTGTTCATTAAATCTTAAGGAGGGATTATAATGGACAAAGTAACAAGCAGATTACAAGTGTTTTTTGCGGAACCCTTTTGGGTTGGGATTATTGAACGGGTATCTGAGGGCAAGCTTTCGGTATGTAAGATAACCTTTGGTGCTGAACCGAAAGATTATGAAGTTCAGGAATTCGTGCTAAAAAATTACTATAATCTTAAATTCAGTCCTTCTGTTGAATCTGAATTAGAAGAAAAGCAAAAGATTAATCCAAAGCGACGACAAAGAGAAGTAAAAAAGCAGATAAGTGATGCAGGCATTGGAACAAAATCACAACAAGCTTTAAAACTTCAGCAGGAGCAGGGAAAGCTGGAAAGAAAAAATCGCTCTCATGAACAAAGAGAGACTGAAAAACAATTTCAATTTGAACTGAAACAACAGAAAAGGAAAGAGAAACATAAGGGCAGGTAACTGTCCTTTTTCTTTTGGTTGGAAGGATATGAAATCAAGTTAAAAGCTGAACTGATCAATTAGTGAAAAGGAATCCCTAGAGGATGGAGGATAAAAAGATATTAATGTAGATCGAGGATAATTTCTTGCTGAATCATGGAGTTCTATGTATAATTATGTTGTAATTGAATTGTTGATACGGCTTTACATAGTAGAAAATTATTCAGCAAAGTATTTTAAGTTGAAGGAGAGACAGTGACTTGTTGAAACGGTGTATTACAGCAATTTTGATTATATTAGTATTTTGTTCCAGTCTACTGCTATCTCTTCCCGGGTGGAGACAAACTTCGGACAGCACACTCCATGCCGTGAACGGACGGTTGGATTTAGCTGGTTGGGATATAGACAACACGCCAATCCTTCCGCTGGAGGGTGATTGGGAGTTTTATTGGGATCAACTGCTCACACCCAGGGACTTTTCTTCTGAAAATACAAATAAGCCGCAGATGACCGGCTATATGAGGGTACCAGGCTTATGGAATGGACAAAGGCTGGCAGGAGAGAAGCTTCCTGTGTTTGGTTGTGCTACCTATCGGCTGGTATTGGAGAATCTGCCCTATGGCGGTACTTTAGGCTTTCGAAAGGGCAATGTACGCTTTTCCAGTAAAGTTTATGTGAACGGACAGGAGTTATTTTCAGACGGAGTACCTGCCAGACAGGAGGCTGAGTATCATTCGGGAAATACACCTCAGCTTGGTTTTTTTAGTGTAGAAAAGGGCAAAGCTGAAATTCTTATTCAAGCGGCCAATTACGAATATATGAATTCTGGCATCCCGGTCTCCCTTACACTTGGCGATGAAGCTGCCATGCTGCGGCAATATCAGAGAAATTATACCCTTTCTCAAATGGTGATGGCAGTTCTTTTTACTGTAGCTTTCTTATATTTACTTTTCTTTTTGGTGGCCAGATTTAATGGGATTAGAGAATATATAATGCCTCTGTTTTCCCTGTTTTGTATTCTCTTTGCCTTGGGGAACGGTCTGTCAGATCAGCGTCCTTTGTTGTTAATCATGAATATCCCCTTTACCTTAGCTTTTAAACTGAAGGATATATTCTTGACTGCAAATTTTATCGTCTTACTCTGGATTTTGCACTTGTACAAAAAAGGACTTTTACCACTATGGCTGATTCGGAGTGTTTCTATTTTATACAGCCTTTATCTGATAAGTATATTCCTGCTTCCAATCTATGCTTACATTAAAATCCATTTGCTTGTAATGGTTTGTAATAGTATCCTCCTTGTGATTTTGCTAATATCCTCTCTGTTGCTTTTCTTATGCAGAGCGGAGGGTTTTCTTATCTTTGTTGCAATTTTATCGGTAAATTTATACTCGGCAGATGCCATCCTATTTTCCTTAGGAGTTAAGGAAAGCTCTGGCTACGTTCAGGTATATATTCTGATTTTTGCCGTCGTTATGATGTTCTTGTTATCCATGCAGTATTTTACCGCAATCCGGAGACTGAGGGACTCCATGAAGCGGACACAGGAAGCGGAGATTTCCTTCCTGAGAGCTCAGATCAATCCTCACTTTCTGTATAACGGTCTTAATTCAATTGCGGCGTTATGCGCCACCGCACCAGAAAAAGCAGAGGATGTAACAGTAGCTTTGTCCGAGTTTCTGCGACGTAGCTTTGACTTTAAAAAGATGGATGCCATGTCCACGCTTTCTAAGGAGCTGGAGTTGTTGGAAACCTACCTTTATATTGAGAAAACACGTTTTGGAGACCGGCTGCAGGTGGAGTATGACCTTGCTGAGGAACTGGAGCTTTTGATACCGCCGCTGATTCTGCAGCCCTTGGTGGAAAATGCGGTGCGACATGGGCTGATGGACAATATTGCCGGGGGATTGGTGATGATTTCGATCCAAAGGCAGGGAGACGAGGCTGTTTTCACTATTACTGACAATGGTGTGGGGATGGATACGGAAAGGATGGAGGAGATACTGAAAGAACAGCCAAGCGCAGGAGGGATTGCAGTGTGGAACATTAACCAGAGGTTGAAGCTGCTGTATGGAAGGGAACTTATGATAAACAGCCACATGGGACAGGGCACCAGAGTTAGCTTTCGACTGCCTTTAAAGGAAGGAAAGCATAGGAGATTTTCCCGTGCAAAAGGAGGTATTAGGCCATGAGGGCAATCATAGTAGATGATGAGGAATTGGCTCGCAGCAGACTTTCCCTTCTGCTTACGGCACTGGAAAATATAACGGTCTGCGGATCCTTTGCAACAGCAGCGGAAGGATTGCAATATTTGGAGGAGAATGTGGCAGACGTGATATTTCTTGATATCAGTATGCCGGAGATGGATGGCATGGAATTTGCCAATCGGCTGCTGGAGCTGCAACATGCTGCACGGATAGTCTTTGTTACGGGATATGAAGAGTATGCGGTGGAAGCCTTTGAGGTGGAAGCCGTGGACTATCTCTTAAAACCCATCAGCCGGGAGCGCTTGGCGAAGACCATAAACCGACTTATGAAAGTACAGCCGGTAAAAGGGCAGCACCTATATGTTTCCTGCTTTGGTGGATTCCGAGTATCCGTTCAAGAGGATGGCAGTTATCCGATTAGCTGGCGCTCACCCAAGGTGGAGGAGCTGTTCGCCCTTTTAGTGTGTAGGGGAACAGTCAGTCGTGATGAACTTGCAGATACGCTTTGGCGTGATTTTCCGCTGGACAAAGCTATGAAGAACTTGAGTACCACCATTTATTATATTCGCAGAGCATTACAGCAGTACAATTTGGAGGATTGCCTGATAACAACGCGACGTCAGATATCTCTGAATACCGGGAAAATCACCTGTGATTTGTATGAATTTGAAAAGCTGCTGAAAAAAAAGAGGAGTACAGAAGACGAGATAGTGGGGTTGTACGAGCTTTACAAAAGAGAGCTTTTTCGAGGAAAGGCCTATGAGTGGTTCTATTCATATGCTCAGGAAGTGGAAGAAGTATTGATCTCCAAGCTTTTGCAGGTTGCGCAGCATGAGGAGAAGATACAGCCAGAGAAATCGGAAGGCTTTTATCTTCGGGGGTTGAAGCTGAATCCTTATCATGAATTAGCCTTTGAGAAACTGTTTAACCTCTATATGCAGAACGGTAAAAAGAACAAGGCAGTTCAACTGCGAAAGGAAATAGAGAAGCTATTAGTGTAGGATTTAAATAACCAAAGATAGTAGAAACCTGCTCAAAAAGGAATGTGAAAAACATTTTGAGCGAGGTTTCTTTTTTTATGCATTTTCGCTTTACGCTAATATGCTTGTTGATTCTGTGTTGATTGTGGATCTGTATAATAATACAGGTAATATGACAAAATACGGGACTGGCAAAAAAGATTATAATTGCCTAAAGTAACCCGTACAACATGAGGAGGAATGTAGATGAAAGTACAAAGATTCATCAGGCGCATGTTAGCGATAGCGTTATCCATTGCTATGGTAGTAGTGCCTATGCCCAACACTGCATTGGGTAGTACTCTGCCAGTGAATTCAGGAGGGGAGATTACCGCTTTCGAACCACTGGCAGAGGAAATACAACAACAGTCGGTAGCTTTGGGTACAGTGATTGGCGAATTGAAATTACCAGAAGCTTTGACAGCGACGGTGCTTTTGAGTACTGCAGGAGCAAGTGAGAGCTCTGAAGGTGTAGAAACGGTTACTCCAGCAGCAATTGAAGCTGGTGATGCGAGTGAGGTTAGCACCCGGGAAGAGATAACATCATTTCCGGTAACATGGAGTGCTGAGCCGGAATTTGACAGTGAATTACCGGGTAGCTATGTATTTACGCCCTTACTCCAGAACGAATATACCCTGGCGGAAGGAGTGGAAGCACCGATTATTTTTGTTACGGTTGGTCCCTCCTTGAACACAGATAGAGCTGAGATGGCTGAAGAGATGGGATTTGCCGCCCTTGTCAGCGGGACTGGGTGGACACTGGATAACGGTCTACTGACCATAGAAAGCAATGCGGGAATGACGAATTGGCTTGGGAAAAGAGCTGCTAATATAAACAACGTGACTAGCATTGTGATTCAGGACGGTGTAAGTAACATACCTGCACATAGTTTTTCTTTCGGCGCAAACCTGTTGTCGGTATCGATTCCTGATTCAGTCACAACGATTGGGGCGATGGCATTTGGTGTCTGCACCGCTTTGAGTAGCATTACACTTCCTAAAAACTTGACATCAATTGGTGTGGAAGCCTTTGCAAGATGCCCGTTCAAGTATATTTTAATACCTTCTACGGTGACTAGTATTGGAACGGAAGCCTTTTATGCAGGAGGGGTTGAAACAGTTGTATTCCAAAGTGCTACACCCCCCACAGCAATCGAAGAGAATATTTTTATTGGGTGCACTAAACTGAAATACATCTATGTTCCAAATGGGTCAGTAGGAGTCTATCAAGCGGTGCCGAATCTAAGCCCCTACGTGAGATTGATTACCGTTCCATTGATCCCGATTACCAATTATACAGGATTAGTTACTGTTACCTATCAAGAAGCCTCCATTGATGTTTTCGCGGTACCCGGACTGTTCCTGGTGAATGCCAATGCAGGGGAGAAAACCTTTACAATAGAGGATAACAGCAGCGGAGAAGGAACGATTAACGGAAGTACTTTATCCGTTACCAGAGCAGGAACCTTTCGCATCGGACTTACAACAGCACCCACTGCAACCCATGGAGCTGGTGCGAAGGTTACGGCAATTCTCACGGTAAATAAGGCATTGCAGACTGCAATTCCTA
>JAEWMZ010000411.1 GCA_023392995.1 Bacillota bacterium | reverse complement strand
TTTATCTGCTTTATTCCTTGGTGACCTATTATTTACCTGGAATAATCTGCTGGCATTAATTCTTGTTTGCAGTGGAATTTATATCGTAAATTCTAACTAACGATCATTCATCCGCAGGTCGCGGGTGCTGGATGTGAAATGCTCTGCATTTCACACTAACGGACATTCAGCCTTTAGGCTGCTCAATGCCGGATGTGAAATGTTCTACATTTTCACACTAACGGACATTCGACCTTTAGGTCGCTCAATGCCGGATGTGAAATGCTCTGCATTTCACACTATTCTCAAAAATTAGATATTAACAAATTAATTATTTTTCGAGGTTCTGTTTAACCTCTTATCCTAGACGCCTTTTTATAGACAACTTTCCTGTGCTTCTCGATGAAAGGAACAAATCTTATCTTCCTGAGTGTAAGCCCTCGACATCGATCTCTGACGTCTAAGTGTCCGCTTTCTCTTTCAATCAGGAGCCACAGGGAACCGGCTTCTTCGGGGTCTTTGGCTTAACTGCTCCAGCCTTCACTATAGCCCCTTCCTCACAAGCCTCCATACAGGCGCCACACTGAATGCACTCTTCCTGATCAATGACATGGACATATTTTTTCTTGCCCAGAATTGCATCATCTTCACAGGCATCCGCACAATCCGTACAACCGATGCATAGATCTGCAAGAATATGATAGGTTACGTACTTTGCACAAACCAGCGCACGGCAATTCTTCCTTGTAACATGCTCTTCGACTTCTTCCTTGAAATTCTGTAATGCAGTAAGTACTGTCCTTGCCGCACTGGCTCCAATATCGCAAAGAGCTTGTGTTTCCATGACACTGCAAAGCTCCTGCAATAATTCCAGATCCTCGCTTTTTCCCTTTTTTTGCACCAGATCAGATAAGATCATATTGATTTGCGTTACTCCTTCAAAACCATAGACACATCTTCCGCAGGATTCTTTACTATAACGCTCTGCAATCTTATATAGCTGATCCAAGATACAATCTGTTTCATCAAATATATGGATATAATCTGTAGTTAACTCGATTTCTTCCTCCAGTTGGCTAGCTCCAAGCATAATGCCCATGGGATAGCCAAAATACATTCCCTTCCATTCCTTAACAGAGGAGCATTGCTCAAGAATTTCTTTTGGTGTTATCTTCTTTGAAAAGGTATAGCTTCCTTTTTTCTTGGCTTTTCCGCCAATTACAACCGTTTTACTATCAGTAGCCTTGATTTCTTCGACTGACACCACCGGAAGCTCCTGATCAACTCCGGTAGGAAGCGGTTTTTCACCGTCAATTACTCTTACCGCAGCAGTTTTATTTCCATAAACAAATGCTCCGGCTGTTTCCAAAGGCAGGTAGGTAATCTTAGTATCTCCTTCTGCTTGCTCAAGATACTGCTTCATCTCCTGGCTTTGCTTTGGATAAAGGACATAGTTCAGATCTGCCTGCTGCTTCTTTAAGCATTCGATCAAATCGGAGGCTTCCTTTAAAAACAGATTAAGTGAAACCGGTGCCTCGTGAAAGGTCGGTACTAAATTTAAGATCATGTATTCACTCATTCGAATTCTCCCCTCCATACTCATTCCAAAGCTTTGGTCTTGTGAGCTTCATTCTCTGATCGCATTGCAGGCATCTGCTGGCTTCACATTTGGCTACTTCTTCAGTAAAAGGCTGCTCTACTAATACAAAGCTTTGCTTTCTAACCTCGGCCGCTAACAATTGCGGCTTCTTTCTCTCCAAATCAGCGAACCCAGGGCACTGGCCAAAATACGGGCTTGTGGCTTCCGTTTCAATTAACTGTTCCGAGATATCCCCGTCTCCGCCGAAATAACGATCAATTTCTTCTGCGGAATGTCTTGCTTCTGAAATAGCTGCAATCACTGACTTCGTTCCTGTTACCACGTCTCCGGCAGCGAAGATGCCTTCTTGACTGGTCTGAGTCGTCTTTGTATCTACCTTAATATAGGCATTATGAATTAATTCAAGTCCCATTTCCTGTGTACCGGCAGGCTTTTGCCCTACCGCAAAGATTACGGTATCTACAGGAATGATCTCCTTCGTTCCTTCTACCAATTCAATGACTGCTTTCCGGTTCTCATCAAAATAGAATTTATCTACCTTTTGCAGTTCAACCCCTTCTACCTTACCATTACCGGTAATTCGAAGGAAAGAATGAGCCGCGTGCAGAAGAATCCCTTCTTCCTCTCCCTCTTTTATTTCATCTTCAGAGGCAGTCATCTGTTTTGTATTTTCAAGACATGCAATATGCACTTCTTTTGCTCCAAGGCGTACCGCAGTTCTGGCACAGTCATAGGCTACATTACCACCACCTAGCACCATAACACGTTCTCCCACCTTGATTCCAGTCCCAATTCTAGCCTGCTTTAAGAAGTCTGCATTGACCAGTACTCCCGGCAGCGAATTACCTTCCAGCGGTAGTATTGTACCCTGGTGAGTGCCGATGGTTACTAATACTGCATCATATCCCTGTTCCAACAGCTCCTTTGGAGCAGTGATCTTCTTTCCTGTTTGCAGCTCACTCCCCATTGCAAGAATATCTTCTATTTCCGCATCTAATACCTCGTCGGGTAAACGATAGGCTGGAATACCATAGCGGCATTGTCCTCCTGCCTTTTCATTTGCCTCAAAGACAGTGACCTCATGACCCTTCTTCGCTAGATAATAGGCAGCGGATAAGCCGGCTGGTCCACCCCCGATGACAGCAGCTTTTTTCCCAGTAGGTTCCGTTTTTTTCACCTTACTTTTCCAGGCTCCGTCATCTCTTACCACCGCAGCTCTCTTTAATTTACACACGGAGATGGGTTTTCCAAGCTCATTGCGCTTGCAATTATCCTCGCATACATGATTACAGATGCATCCCAAGGTATCCGGAAAGGGTACTCTTTCTCGGATTACTGCAGTAGCCTTTGCAAATTCGCCATTCTTGATATACCGGACATACCTTGGTATATCGGTGTGAGCAGGACAGGCTGCTTTGCAGGGTACCATATTATCACCATAGGATCTGTCATCTTTGATCATGCCAAGTGCATCCATAATGGAGCCGGTAGGACATACCTCGATACAGGCTCCGCAAAACTTACAGCCTGCTTCCCGCAGGGATACTCCTCCGTCTATTCCGACACGCACTCCGTCACTGGTCTTCTGATAATCCAGAACCTTAATTCCCCTAAGCTCACGACAGGCGCGGATACAACGTCCGCAGCGGATGCATCTGGTAAATAAGTGCTGAATCAATGGATTACTGTCATCATTTTTTACTGCTCTGGATTTCTTTCTCCAGCGCTCCGGCCCTACGCCCATATACTGATATAAGGATTGTAATTCGCATTTTCCGTACTTTGGACATCCGGTGCATTCTGCGGGATGAGTTGCCAGAATCAGTTCCATGGACATCTTTCTAACTTTATCTGCGACAGGGGCATGGACATGAACGACCATACCTTCTTCCACCTTTGTTTTACAAGCCGGTACCGCCCCTTCGATTCCATCGATTTCTACCATACACAGCCGGCAGCCTCCGATTGCTTCTAAGTCCGGATGCTTGCATATGTGGGGGATGTACACCCCTTCCTTTAATGCAGTATTTAAAATTGATGCACCTTCCTGTGCTTCAATTACTTTTCCTTCAATTGTTATTTTCATTCCTAACCTCCAAGATCAGCCAGATAACGCTTGCTACACTGTGATCTTTGCTATTGCATCACCATTGCTACTTTGTGACCATATTATTGTGTTTCATTGTTATTGTGTAACTCTAAATAGTGTGACAATTTGCCAACATGTAACCACTGCTTTTTGTATATTCTTTGCTTTTGTATATCCTTGCTTTTGTATATCCTTTGCTTTTGTATATCCTTTGCGTTATGCGCCTGATGTACTTATGCCATCCTTTTTTACAATTTGCCTTAACAAATTTAAATTTCAGATTCAACTATTGTTCCTGTTTGAATCCTTATGAGCAGGAAAGAAGGAGTATGCTTCCCCGAATGCAAACAAAACATCAAGGAACTATGTTTCGTCCTGCACAGGGGTAAGTTCATGCTCCCTCTTCCCGCTTTATTTGAGTAATTCTAATGCCTCTTTTATATTACATTTCTTCTACTAAGAGAGCCGCATTCTCACCTGCAATACGTCCGCTGTTTAAGCAGAAACCCATGGTGTTTCCTGACAGAATGAATGGATAGCTGTCTCCAAAGATGTTACATGCATCCGTTCCTGCACAGTAAAGACCTGGGATTACCTTCGCCTCTTGATTCATAACCTCTGTTTTGTAATTGATCAGTACACCGCCCAAGGAACCATAAGCTCCAACATGCTGTCTGCAGCAATAGAAAGGTCCTTTTTCAATTGGCTGCATATAAGCTCTATCTTTTTCAAAGAGCTCATCATATTTATTTTCACACATTTCGTTATATTCTTCTATCTGCTTCACTAAGCCTTCTACGCTGATTCCTGCTTTTTCTGCCAGCTCCTCAATGGTATCTGCCTGAGTGATGCACTCATACCCCTCTGCCAAATCCTTTTCCCATTGTTGATCGAAGTGATCAAATAAGTCATGAGGATGTACATGAGAAACAATGTCCGGCCCCTTCTTTTTGTACTTCTTAAGCAGCTTGCTGTCAAAGATAGAATATGCTACTTTACCAGGCTGTGCTGTGATGGCATTTCCGGTAAAGGTGGTGTTACCAATCTGATCCTCTGGCATAAAACGCTCACCATTACGGTTTACCCACAAACAAGGCTGGCGGAAAGCACCATCCAAAATGAAGTGATTCATATTGTCCGGTAACTGGTACATTAATTCCATGGTACATTCGGTGTGTCCCGCACCTGCTTCCCAAGCCATTTTGATACCTTCACCCTTCATGCCTGGAATTGCAAAGTTGAAGATGGTTTTACCAAATTCATAACCGGTCTCTTCTTTAATCATATGAGGATTATCTCCGAAGCCGCCTGTTGCAATAATAACTGCTTTTGCTCTTGCTTCGATCTCTTCCCCGTTTTTATCTTTCGCAAGTACACCAACTGCTTTACCATCTTCCATGATAATCTTTGAAACCGGTGTCTCTAATAATATTTTAACGCCTAATTCCTGAGCTTTCTCCGTCATCTTCTTGGTCATGGTTGTAGCACAGCGTGGTCCTGGCATTCCGCCGCCTTCTGGTTTCACTACGTGCCAGGTAAATTCACCATCGGAATATGCTCTGGTTACTTCCGGTGCACTAAAGGCTCTCTGTACGCCAACAAATTCAACCCCCATGTCCATCAGCCATTCAATGGTATCACCGGATTTATAATAGTAATCGCGTACCATACGAGCATCCACGCGATAATGTGTAAAATACATATGTTTTCTAAAAGCCTCGCCAGGTGTTAAGGAGACCATCTGGTTTTTTTGAATTGGGGAACCAACGCCTAAGGGTCCCATACCCATATTTGCTGCGCCTCCCGTTGTATTTGATTTTTCAAAGGTAATTACCTTTGCCCCATTCTCAGCTGCCGCAATACTGGCTGCAAGTCCGGAAAGACCTGCCGCAACTACAATAACATCTGTTTCTAATGTTTTCATCGTAACCTCCATCTGCCGCCTTCGGCTTTCTATGAATCACACGGTTAAGAAGCAACCTCTTCCGCTTGGTTTATGACAATATTTTAACAAAATTCAACATTTTCGTCCAATAGCGTATTGTTCTTTCTGTAATAACAAAAAGTTATTACTCAGTAAAACCACGATAAAACATGCTGGAATGTCATCTGGGAATTCCGTTTGTAATCCAAGAAATCCTTAATGCAGTTTTTGTAATCCAAATTTCCCGTTTCAATGAATAATCATTAGTAATCCTAAAAAAAGCCTTTGGAGGAGAAATGGCTATATCAAAGCTATTTCTTTTCCAAAGGCTTTCCTTTTCTTCGATTCAAACGTTCAAACTTCAAAAACCTAGATTCGGAAACGGCGAATTAAATCGTCCAGCTTTGCAGCGATTGCTTCCAAATTCTTCGAATCCTGCGATACCTGTTCCATTCCTGCCATCTGCTCCTCCATGGATGCAGATATTTCTTCTGTGAAGGAATTTTCCTTCTGTGCAATCACCGTTATACTTTCGATCGCCGATATTACTTCATTTTTGTCCTCATCCGCCTTAACGATACTTCTGATCAGAGTCTGAATCTCATCAATCATATTAGCTACTGCTTCTTCAATCTCATAAAACGCTTTCCTAGTATCTGCTGAGACTGCATTGGTCGTCTGGATTGCTCCCGATCCCTCTTCCATGAATTCTGTTGTTCTTGAGATGGCTAAGGTAACTCCTCCAACAATATGATCAATATTAGCTATAGAACTGGCGGTCTGGTTGGCCAGCTTACTAATCTCATCTGCCACCACTGCAAAACCCTTACCATACTCTCCTGCACGAGCACTTTCAATCATTGCATTCAAGGCCAATAAATTTGTCTGCTCCGCAATCTGTTTAATAACCGAGGTAATTTGTACGATGGATTCCGACTGCTCACTCAGCAGCAGCACCTGCTCCTTCACCTTATCTGTCACCTCAGTGTTATAGCTGATCGCCTCCTGCAATTCCTGAATACTTTTTGTACCAGCCTGGTTGGCCCCTTTGGCTGCTTCTACTTTTACCTTCATGGCACCAGCATGTTCATGAACTCCATGAATGGTATCTGCTAACCTCGTAAGCTGTTCAAAGCCCTTTTGCGTATTCTGGGAAAGCTCCAACGCTCCCTCCGATAACTCATTGGATGCCGCCGAGATACTCTCTGCTGCCTCCGCAGTTCCTTCAATAATGTTGGTCAGACTCTGGGAGCTGCGTGTTACTTGATCCGCATTTGTCTGAACCTCTCCGATCATGTTCTGCAGATTCTTTCGCATATATTCCAGCTGCTGATTCATCTGTCCGATTTCATCCTTGCTTTTATGCTCAAATCCTATGGTGAAATCACCCTCTGCAAATAACTTAAGCTTCTCTGACATCTTTCGGATTGGCTGTACCATCCTTCTGGCCAGGAGACTGCTCACCAGTATAAACAACAGCAGAAGCCCTACAGATATTCCCGCTATCTCCATCATTGTTTTTCTTATCTGCGCATACATATTCTCCAGAGAAATACCTATGTTAAGCACTCCAGATAAAGAATCACTCTTTTGAAAGCCAGTGGAAATATTATATACCTTTTCTCCCTCCGGAGTGGTCAGCATCTGTCCTACTGTTTCCTGCGCTTCTACTTCCTTAAGGAGATTGCCTTCATCCGAGGTTGTCGCAGAGGTTACTGCATCCACCTCTCCACCCGCAGCTTCCTCTTTTATCTCACTTGAATCCGATACCAGAATATTGGCATTCTCATCGGACATCGATATGTACACCAGGTTGCCCTGACTTTCTTCCTTGATCAGTGAAAAATATTGCTGCAAATCCTTTGGGCTGTTCAGGTCATCATTCAGCATCGAGCCCTTAATATTTAAAATTAATGTAGTCCCATCCATTTTCATCTGATTAATTACGGAATACTGCATCATATAGTAAGCCAATCCAGAAAAAGAAACAGAACATACTGTCACTAACACAATTACCATGGCTAATATTTTACCTGTAAAATTCAACTTCATTCCTACTCCTCCCATCTATTTTATAATAACTAATTTTATGACATAATGCAACAATTAATCACCTAGATAATGGGATTTTGGAGTGTTTTCTTGTCATAATCCACAGGCAAAGAAAAAAGCCCAGAAACCCTCATTTATACGAGGATTTCCAGGCTTATCCCTGCTACCGACATTCACTCTGTTCTATCGGTTAGCAAACTCCTGATTCGTAGATATAATTCATATTTTTGAATTATCTTCCAACCTTATTTCCCTTTAAAATCATTCTGATATTTCTTTACTCAAGCCCTGCAAACTCCAGGTCTTTATACTTTCCAATCTTCTCTTTCACAATTTCTCGGTTTTGAGGATTCTTAAAAAATCCTCCCTGCGTATGCGCAATTTCTATCAGATGCTGCTCACGGCCTTCCACGGTTGTACGGTCACGGATTAAACCATCCTCCTGGATCACGAACTTCCACTTATTATCCTCTGTCTTCTCCAGGGTACCGCCAGCTCCGCATACCTGACATTCAATCGGATAATGCAAACCATCCCATTGTACCTCTCCTAATATCAAGGCATTGGAATGACAGTTCGGACACCACCCCATATCCTCATCACCCAGCCATTTTCGCTCCGATACCGGTGTATTAATTGCAGTCATAATGTTCTCTCCGGTTTTTCTGGCACGTGCTAACATCTCATCATCCAATAAGCACTGCGCCGGAGCAGGTACTCTGGTTGCCAGGTACATATCGATTACCTTGAAGTCTGTGGTAAACATTGCAGCCTGCATACTTTCCAGTGCCATTGACTGCCAGGAGCGTGTAGATCCTCCTACAGCAATTAAAGCACTTACCCTGTCTCTATGTTCAATTGCATGAATATGCTCCAGGAAAGAGGTCTCATAGCTAAGGCTTCTCTGCGCAAACTTCGCAAACATCGCACAAGCCATCAGATCGTAGGTAGGTGCTGAGAAAATCACTCCATCCTGCTCTAACAATACTTCCATGATTTTTTTCTTATCATCTTTATCATCCAGAACGCATCCCACATTCTTTCCCTGGGACATTCCGATGGTACATGCCGTACATCCCGTACAGTCAAGAATATTATAGTCCCGGAGGTTGATCATCTTAACTTCGGCTCCGGCTTCTTGACAGGCTAAAAGTGCCTCCTTTAATAATATCTCACTGTTACTGTCCTTTCTGCCTGCTGTAACTCCCATTACTTTTGCTTTCATTTTTAATACCCTCGCCTTTCATTTTTTGTATTTTAGTATATTTGTCTAAATTCACAAAAGGTAATTCAGTCATTTTGTTATTGCATATTGAACAAAAATGTTATACCATTGTTAAAATAATATCATTTTTATACTAAATATACATCCATCACTTGTAGAAGATCCTTTGCTTTTCCATCACTGTTTTCCTACAAATGTCTGAATACAAAAAGGAGTTATCATGGCCTATCTAAAGAAAATCATAGAGCAAATAGAAAAGGATTTTAAAGTGCATGTCCATGGCACCATTCCCCTGGAGCAGCAAATAGACAGTATACAATTTCTCCTTCCCCGAAAGGATGATAATTACGACCTTTTACCCTCTATCCTGTACCTGGCTAGTTATCAGGATTTTTATAATCAAACCCTGGAGGGAACTGTTTTGTATCTTAACTGCCATAATGTCCACTTTAATGAGACTGGCCTTTATATTTATCAGCAGCTGAATCCAATGGAGCTTTCGAACTGTATTCAGAAGGAGCTCCTGCGTTCCCATCAGGCAAAGAAAAAGCGGGAGGAGATGTTTCATATACTCCATGCAGGCTATGGTATTCAATCCATTATTAATACAGCAAGAACCTATTTGGATAATCCGATTACCATCTGCAGTACCAGCTTTTCCGTTATTGCCTGCAGTCCAATCGATGATTTTAATAGTAATTTTGAAATCCATAATAATAAACGATACCTAAAAAAAAGCTCCATAGAGAATATGAATCACAAAAAAGTAATGGATCATCTTTTTAAAAAGAACACCCCGCTGGTTACATACTTTGAGGAGGATCCAGCTACGCAGTATCTATTTTGCAGTATCCATATACGAAGAGCTGTGGTAGGATATATCTGTATCCGCGGTGATAACCGTACGTTCACTGAGGAGGATTTGGACTTTGTTATGGATACCTCCTATATGCTAGCCATAGAGATGCAAAAGAATGAATTTTTCACCCAGAAATCCGGCCTGAAGTACGAATATTTTTTGACTGATTTACTGGAGCGTAATCTTGATAACATCGAATTTGCCGCCCAACGCCTCATTCAATTGGGACAGGAGTTTTTTAAGTATTTTTGGATTCTCACTTTTTCCTTTCGTGATGAAGCTTCCAATCATATAAAGCCTAATTATTATATTGACCAGCTGCTGAATATCTTTCACAACAGCATGGCCTTTTTCTACAAAGGAACTTTAGTTCTTTTACTAACCAGCAAAAATAAAGAGGCATTCGCAGATATTGACCTTCGTAAATTCACTAACTTTCTGCAGCTGAACCAAATGTATGCTTCGATCAGCTTTCGCTATGAGAACCTGATGGATACTTATATTTACTATGAACAGGCTCTGTTTTTATTAACGGAAAAAAAGACTGCCCCGAAGGATCGAATTTATTTCTATTCGGATTATTATTTGAATCATTTGTTCAGTCAAAGCCGTTTACCGATAAAATCCTATATTCACCCGGATATTACCAGTCTGCTTCAATACGATACCGCTAACCATACAGATTACTTTAATACGCTACGGTGCTATCTGGAGCATAACCGGAATGCTCTTTCCGCTGCAAACCATTTGCATATTCATAAAAGCACTTTCTTTTATCGTATTGGAAAGATATCCGAATTGGTTCCTATGCAAATTGAGGATTGTAAACTTTTATCCGCCTACGAGTTATCCTTCGCCATTATAGATTATATGAAGGATCACTCCTAATTACCGCTCCCTAATAATAGGTAATTGCGAAACTCATTAACTGAAGTTATTGTATACACAACAAATACTATATCGAAGCGGAAGCTAAGCCCGAAGGAAGCATTGGAGCGGAGAAATAGTATTTGTTGTGTGTACAATTGCAAAAACTATATAGTTTCGCAATTACCTAGTTCCCTAATAAAACCGAAAGGAGAATCCATGCATCGAATTACCTTCCTGCAAATACATTATTTCCTTACCATTGCAAGAGTGCTGAATTTTACTGCTGCATCGAAAATACTCTATATCTCACAGCCTGCCTTAAGCAAGCAGATTCATGTCCTTGAGGAGGAGCTTGGTTTTCCTCTGCTGATCCGAAATAAGCGATCTGTCGCTCTGACCCCGGAGGGAATACAAATTTACAAGGAATGGTCTGTGATCGAGGAGATGATGATGAATTCCATTTATAATGCAAAGCTGCTGCATCACACCGCCATCGGGCATTTGAACATCGGCTGTACGGATACCTTTCAGGTTGACGAGGCACTCTCTGAATTAACAGCCTCCTTTCAGGAGAAATATAATAATATTGATCTGAATTTGGAAAGTCATGGCTTTAAGTCACTGCGGGAAAAGCTGGACTCTATGGCTTTGGATATTATATTTATACCAAACTTTGAATTAACGAATTTTAAAGAGGTAGAGTGGATTAATTTTCAAAAGGTTGACCTTGGAATCGCAGTCCCTGTCTCGAATCCGCTCAGCCAAAGAGATCAGGTGACCATAAAAGACCTGGAGCAGGAATCCTTTATCGTTATTACACCGAATGAGTCCCTCATTGGAAGTGAAAAAATCATCTCTCTCTGCCATTCCAATGGCTTTGAACCTAAGATTGTAAAGTATGTCTCTAATTTAAATTCCTTAACTCTGGCCTTAAAAAATGGATTGGGTGTGACTATTTGTCATAATAAAATTACTGACAAAAAGATTAAAATCTTTGATTTAGAGGAGCAGCCTAAGGATTCCGATATTTTAGCCATTTGGAAGCGGCGCAATAAAAGTATGGAACTTGAGATCTTTAAAGCAGAATTAATCAAATACAAGGAGCAGATGGGGAACAAACTATGATACATGGAATAGGAACTGACATATTAAAAATGGAACGTATCGCTACGATACTGAATAGGAACCCAGAGGATCCGTTCTTTCGAAAAACTTATACAAAGAAGGAATTGAATCTGATTAAGCAACGCCCTACCCCTCTATACAGCTATGCAACACGCTTTGCAGGAAAGGAAGCGGTGTTTAAATCCCTGGGGATTGGTGGAAATGATATTCGTTTCGATGATATCGAAATACTGGAAGCAGAGAATGGACAGCCCTGTGTTATCCTGCTAGGCAGAGCAAAGGAATTCGCCGATCAAAAAGGAATTTCTCAGGTTCTAATCTCCCTTTCCTATGATACTGACTATGCAATTGCATATGCCACCAGCATCAATGATCTAAAATAAAAATAAACGGGATTGCAATCCTATGCTCCCTTCTAGTTAGACAAGTAAAATAATAAAAACTTGTGACTAAGAGGGAGCATAGGAAATAATGCATATCCCGTTCTTTATTATTCTATTCTATTAATTCTTTTATATTAATTCTTTGATATTAATTCTTTGATATTAGAAGCCAATTCTTAAGTTAAATCAGATGTTCAATCGCAGCTCGTTCAATCGCAAGACCCTTGGTATAACGCTCCAGGAATTGGTTAAAGCCATCTGCATCCTTTGGATCAGGTGCAATACAGCTTCCCTGCTGACTGCTGAAGATTCTGTTCGAGAGGAATTCATCCAAGGATTCCTTCTCATTTTTGTTCACCATATAGGAAGCTAGAACCGCAATTCCCCAGGCTCCGCCTTCTCCTGCTGTTTCCATAATGGAGATTGGTGTATTGCAGGCTGCTGCCATGATACGTTGTCCAAATTCCTTGGTCTTGAATAAACCTCCATGACCTAAGATGGTATCCACTTTCACATTTTCCTTCTCAAACAGGATATTCAAACCGGTTCTTAGGGCTCCAAGTGCGGTAAACAGATTCACTCTCATAAAGTTAGCCAGGTTAAAGTTACTGCTGGCAGAACGGACAAAAAGAGGACGTCCTTCTTCGAAATGCGTCATATGCTCTCCGGACAGATAGCCATAGGAAAGCAGTCCGCCGCAGTCCGGGTCTCCCTGCAATGCCAGGCTAAATAAGGTAGTATAGAGCTTCGTTTTATCAACCTCTACTCCAAAAACCTTTAAGGTCTCATCCAGAAGCCCGATCCAAGCATCGTAGTCTGAGCTGCAGTTATTGGAATGTGCCATTGCCACTAGCTTGCCGTCAGGCGTTGTTACTAAATCTATCTCCGAATATGCCTTTGATAACTCCTTCTCAAGTACGATCATTGCAAATACAGAGGTACCGGCTGATACATTACCCGTACGGGCTGCGATACTATTGGTAGCAACCATACCGGTTCCTGCATCCCCTTCCGGAGGACAAAGGGGGATCCCTGCCTGCAGCTCTCCCGAAGCGTCCAGCAGCTGCGCACCCTCAGCCGTGAGTGTACCGGCTGCTTCACCTGCAACCAAAACCTTAGGAATAATCTGTTCTAAGGTCCAGGGCAGCTTCTTATCTGCAATCAGCTCATTGAACTGACCAATCATCTTATGATTATAGTCTTTCTTACTGATTTCAATCGGGAATACACCGGAAGCCTCACCAATACCAAGCACCTTCTCACCGGTCAGCTTCCAATGAATATATCCAGCCAGGGTAGTAACAAATGAAATCTTTGAAACATGCTCCTCCTGGTTTAAAATAGCCTGGTACAAATGTGCCGTTGTCCATCTTTGCGGAATCGGATAGTCAAACAGCTTCGTCAGTATTTCGGAAGCCTGACCGGTAATATTATTACGCCAGGTTCTAAAGGGCACCAGTAGATTATTCTCCTTGTCAAAGGCCATATAACCGTGCATCATTCCACTAAAGCCGATCGCTGCCACCTTTGTAAGGCCGACTCCATATTTTTCTTTTACGTCCTTTTTCATGTCAGCATAGCTGCTTTGAATTCCCTTCCAGATATCCTCCAGACTATAGGTCCAGATATTATTCACATGACTGTTCTCCCAATCATGGCTGCCAGCAGCGATTGGCAGATTATCTTCACCAATCAGTATGGTTTTAATGCGTGTGGAACCCATTTCGATACCAATGCTTGCTTTACCGCTTGTAATTACATTTACTACATCGTTTGCTGTTACACTCATAATTATTACCTCCCAGGTTTATCTTTGTTTGTTACTCTATTCTGTTAGTTCTACTTTCTACTTCCAATCTTGCAGGTATGTCTGTTCCCCAAAGCGAATACGGCCATTTTAAAAATTTTTATTATTCCAGCCCCAAATGGATACTTCCTCATATTTTACATACACACAATCCGCAGGTATCTCAAGCTCTTCCTTTAAAATATCACAAACTGCCTTTGTTAGCTTACTATAAGCATCTGCCGGAGCCTTTCCAAAGGAGCTTACTTCCACATAAGCAATTGGTTTTTCATTGCTGCCTTTAAAATACATGCTGGCCTTGTCCTCAAAGGAGAGCATCAGCCACTGTTCCGATTTGCCCGGTATTATTTCAATGGCCTTTCCGAGCTTGGCTTTGATATTTTCTTTTTTCTCTTCATTTATTGCTACTGTAGTTCTTGTTGAAATATATGGCATATGATTTCATCCTTCCTATTCTGATCTTTCTAAGATAGCTATACTTCCTCTGGTCTGCTTAAGCCCTGCAAATTTTAGGTAAGCTTTACTCATTTCCAGTTTTTCACCAAAGGGATTTCTTACAGCAAATAATTCGGCAAATCCCTGGAAAGGGTCGTTACAGCCTTGAACTTAAGCTCATGAATATTCTCTGTTTGCCCTTGAGCTACCAAAGGTTTTTGGTGTTCCCCTGGATGTTTCTCCGACGTCTTTGACTCCGACATCTTTGACTCAGGCTTCTCTTCCTTCTCCAGACCTTCTTCCTTCGTGTGCAAATCCAGAAAAATATTCTTAGCCTGGGAATCACTCATCCCCTCGAACACTCTTGCCGTAATTTCCTCAAAGCCCAGCTCTCTTACTGCCTGAAGCCTTTTATACCCGGATAAAAGCTGAAATTGGTTATCCTCCAGCCTTCTTACGATTACTGGTTCCAGCAGCCCAAACTTATGAATGGACTTCTTCAGCTGCTCCATGCCAGGTAATCCGTCTCCTCTTTTCTTCCAGGAGGCCGGAGCTTCGGTTATCTGCTCCAGTAAAATATCGGTCAATATATTTGGCATATGCTTAACCGCCTTTTCCTTCACGGGCTTCTCCTTTATAATCGTATTTCCGTTACTCGCATTCGTTGCTCTTGCGATACTTCCCTTACCTACTGGCAATGTTATGCACCTCCTCTGCAAGCTTCATATATTCCTTCGCACTGCGGCTGCTCTTCTTATATGCAATTACCGGTCTGCTGTTATCCTGTGCCCATTCCACGGAGCTGTCAATTCTGATATAAGAATCAAAAACATAGACATTGTCAATTGCCTTTAAGGTATCAATGGTTTGCTTAAAATAATTCTTTCTTTCGTCAACCTTCGTAATTGCAACTCCCAGCAGGGACAATCCCGGTGCAATCTGCTTAACATCGTTTAAAAACTCCAGCATATTAGCAAGTCCAAACAATCCCCAGGGGCTAGCCTCCACCGGTATAATCAAATAGTCGGAGGCACTTAAAATATTCATTACCCATCCGCCCAGGGTCGGCGGTGAATCAATCAGGATGTAATCATAATCGCCTTCTGCTTTCACTCTTTCCAGACATTTCTTTAAAATATATTCTCTCTGCCACTTGGTAAACAGTTCATATTCAATCGAACTCATTAAGGTGGTTG
>JAEWMZ010000285.1 GCA_023392995.1 Bacillota bacterium | reverse complement strand
ACTATTTATCCAGCTCATTCTCAATGAGATTAACGGATACAAGGGTAGATACTCCCTTTTCCTGCATTGTGATACCATAAAGAATATCCGCAGCAGCCATCGTACCACGACGATGGGTAATAATAATAAACTGTGTATCCTTCGTCAGTTTATGTAAATACTTCGCAAATCGATTTACGTTGGAATCATCAAGCGCTGCTTCGATCTCATCCAGCAGACAGAAGGGCGAGGGCTTTAGGTTCTGAATTGCAAATAAGAGGGATATGGCAGTCAGTGCTTTCTCTCCACCGGACAGCTGCATCATGTTCTGAAGCTTTTTGCCTGGGGGCTGTGCATTAATTCGAATACCCGCCTCCAGTATATCTTCACTTTCCGTCAATTCCAGATCCGCTTTACCACCGCCAAAGAGTTCCTTAAAGACAAGATCAAACTGCTCCTTAATCGCCTTGAACTTCTCGGCAAACTGTATTCTCATCTCCGTATCAAGCTCCTCTATGATTTGTAAAAGAGCTTCCTCTGCCTTTATTAAATCCTCTCTCTGTACATGGAGGAATTCATATCGCTCTGACAGATTCTTAAAGTCCTCGATAGCATTGACATTAACATCTCCGAGTTCCTTTATGCTGCCTTTGATTTCCCCGATTAATTTCTTCGCCTGAGGTAAGCTAAGTTCTTCATCAATGGGATGTTCTAAGGCACCGGAGTAAGTAAGCTCGTACTCCTCCCACATATAATTGATCTGCTGATCAATCTGTTCGCACAGCTTCTCTTTTTGTCCGCTCAAGCGGTAGCATTCCTTATCCAGCTCATTGATGAGACCAGATAATTCTTCCCGTTTATTAAAGAAATTCTTATGCCCGATATTAATTTTTTCCTTTTCTTCAAGCCGTTCCTTCAGCTTAATTTCAAGTGTATCAATGAGCTGCTGATATTCCTGTATTCGAGACTGTGTCAACTCGATCTCTTTCTGCCTTTCGGATACAACCTGAGCAGCTTTTTCAATATCTCTTTTTAAGGTTGACTGCTCTTCATACAAGCGCTCGGTATCTCGTTTTACACGCCTGATATTTTCAAGCATAAATTGATTGCTCTGCTCCAGAGCAGACAGCTCCAGCTTAAGCCCTGCGGATTTTTCGTTTGCCTCTTGCTCCTTTGCTCGCTCCAGCTCCAGCAGCTTGTTTAACTGCTCTATTTTTAATTCTATTTCTTTATTCACCTGGACGTTATCTGAAAGTGCTCCATTCAGCCTATTCAGATTATCCTTTAAATCCTTTGCCTGAAGCTCAATCTCCTGAAGCTCTTTTACATATTCCTGATAGATTGCCTCTGATTCGGTTTTTTTTGTTTTTTCACGTTCCAGATTCATCAAAGCGGTATTTTGCTCCAAAAACTTCTCCTGCAGACGAAGCTTTCCTTCTTCCAAGGCTTGGCGCAGCCGGGACTTTTCCGCTTTGCTTTCTTCTCGAATGCTTTGCAATTCCTGGCTTTTTTGTAACAGAGAAGCTACATTCTCTTCCATTTCTTCAATTTCGCGCCGCCGTCCAAGTAAATTACTTGCATTTTTATAGGCGCCACCGGAGATGGAACCACCAGGTGACAACAGTTCTCCTTCCAGGGTTACGATACGTAAGCTGTAATTGTATTTTTTAGCAAGAAGTGTCGCATGCTCAATGTCGTCTACCACAATAATTCTACCAAGTAAATAGTTAATTAATGCATTGAATTTATTGTCTGTTTCTACCAATTGACTGGCGATGCCAAGCACACCGTTTTCCTTTAATACCTTTTCATTTGTTACACCAGACCCTGCCGACATATTGGTGAGAGGCAGGAAGGTTGCCCGTCCGAATTTGTTTTGCTTTAGATAAGTAATCAAATTCTTTGCGGTTGCCTCATCCTCGGTAACAATATTTTGAATGGTACCGCCAAGCGCTGTTTCGATTGCTGTTTCATATGCCTTCTCAACCTTTATAATATCGGCAACAACGCCAATAATACCAGGCTCCTGAGGCTTACGTTCCATTACCTTTTTAATGCTGATGCCATAACCTTCATATCGCTCCGTCAGATTCATCAAGGAATCCAGCCTGGATTTTTCTCCAAGATACCGGGTATGTACCTCATTGTATTCTGTTCCAATACGGTCAATCTTAGTCTGTGTATCTTGAATGGACTGTTCGAAGCCTGTGCTTTCCAAACTCATGGCAGTAATGGACTCCGAAATATTCTTTAGCTGTCCTTCACAAGCCCGAATCGCTTCCTCATAGAGGCATTCTTCACTTTTATTCTTGAGAATCCTTTGATTTAAGTCAGCCTTACGAATCGTGTTCTGCTCCAGCATGGTCTCATAGCGCTGCATATTACTTTTGATACCAGAGTTTATGTTTAAATGTTCAAAGATGCTATTATTGCAGTCTTCGATTTCCTTGCTGTATTTTACAATGGCTTCTTTGATCTGATTCAGTTCCTTTAAAGCACTTGTAAGAATATCATCCATTCCAGAGATTTTCTCATCGATAACCGCTTTCTCTGAGATGTACTGGCTTTCCTCTGATTTCTTTGCCTCCAGCTCAGACTCACTGCTCTTGATTCGAGTTTTAATATAATCATCGTTTTGTTGAACAGAAATGATCTGCTCCTTCAGTACCTTAATCTCACCCTCCGCCTTCTCTTTATCCAGCTTTAGTCCGCTTAAGGTGCCGCGCTCCTCTTCGATGCTTCGATCGCAGGTTTCCAGCTCCTGTTCCAGTCGCAAATACTCTTCCTTTGTGTTCTCATACTCTACCTTGGACTTCTCATAGTCCGCAGTAGCAATCAAAAGCTTTTCATCCAGCTGTTCCTTAGAAACACGAATTCTTTCGTACTCCTTTAAGAACTGGTTCACTTCCAGGCTTTTTAATTCTTCCTTTAGCTTAAGGTAGACCTTAGCAACCCCAGACTGCTTTTCAAGGGGCGCCAGCTGCTTCTCGATTTCTTTTAAAATATCAGTGATACGAGCAAGATTTTGCTTCTCTTCCTCCAGATTCTTTTCCGCGGAATATTTTCTACGCTTAAACTTAACAATTCCGGCTGCCTCGTCAAACAGTTCCCTGCGATCCTCCGGTTTACCGCTTAATATTTTATCAATCTGGCCTTGTCCAATGATGGAGTAACCTTCTTTTCCAACACCGGTATCCATAAACAGCTCATGTACATCCTTTAACCGGCAGGAGCTGCCATTAATCAGATACTCACTTTCCCCCGAGCGATAGACTCTTCTGGCAACAATAACCTCGTCATACTCTATTGGCAGCTTGTGGTCCGAGTTATCCATGGTAAGAGCAACATAGGCGTAGCCCAAAGGCTTACGTGCTTCTGTCCCGGAGAAGATAATATCCTCCATTCTGGCACCACGCAGCTGCTTTGCACTTTGTTCTCCAAGCACCCAGCGCACCGCATCTGCCACATTACTTTTCCCACTGCCGTTAGGGCCTACGATACCGGTAATTCCATCGTGAAACTCTAATACTATCTTATTTGCAAAAGATTTAAAACCGTGAACTTCTATACTTTTAAGATACATTCATAGTCTCCCATCCATTAACTTATATTTAGTAATTATAGAACCCTTTGGTTTATAATTGCTAAACAGCGATGCTTAAAACATGAAACCCGCCTCTGCTTATTCCTTCTTTTGCAGCAGCAGAATTGCCTGGTTTGCAGCTTCCTGCTCAGCAGCTTTTTTGGTTCTGCCTGTTCCATAGCCAATCTCATCATTTCCGATGCAAACAGCAACCGTAAAGGTCTTATTATGATCCGGCCCTTCCTCTGAAACTAACTTGTAACGAAGCTTTTCTTTACTACTGTCATTCTGAATTATTTCCTGTAAGATAGTCTTGCTATCGAAAAAGAGATTTTTACCCTTTAGATCAGCTAAAATAAAGCTCCTAATAAACTCTTTTGCATTAGTAAAACCACCGTCCAAATAGATTGCTCCTATCACAGATTCCAAAGCATCAGAAAGAATGGAATTGCGATTTCTTCCTCCGGAAATATCCTCCCCTTTTCCCAATAATAAAAACTGTCCGATATTCAAATCTCTTGCACAGGTTGATAAGGTCTGTTCACATACAATGCTGGCGCGTAGCTTTGTTAAATCGCCTTCCGACAGCTCAAAATATTCCTTATAGACATATTCACTGGTAACCAGCTCAAGTACAGCGTCTCCCAAAAACTCCAGACGCTCATTATTCTTTTCCTTATCAAGTCTCATTTCATTCGCATAAGAGCTGTGGGTTAAAGCATGCAACAAGATGGATGGATCAGAAAAATGATATTTTATTTTTTCCTCGAGCAAAATTAATTTTTCTTCATTTCTTTTACGTCCCTTCATAAACCAGCGGACCCCTCCTTTCAAAGTATCAATATTTTAGGCAATTACGAAACAATATAGTTCATGCAATTGTATACCAGCAGAAACTATATCTTTGCTCCAACGCTTCCTTCGGGCTTCGCTTCCGCTTCAAAACAGTAGCTGCTTTGTATACAATATCTCAGTAATGAGCTTCACAATTACCTATATCAATATTTAGTAGTTGTGTAAGTCAAATATTATCGTTGTATCGCCCTGCTCCTAAAGTAGTTTACACCATGGAGCGAAGGATTAGAAAGACCAACGCCTTTCCGGCTTAATTTATATATGAAAAGCCCCTAGATAAGGAAAACCTTATTCACAGGGCTCTACATACATTCCTATGTTATCGTTCCTGATCTGGAATCAACATTTGAAATAAGGCAATTGATTCCTATTTATTAATTAATTGCATTTTTAATTTGTTCAATAGCATCCGCTACTGTAACAATATTTTCAGCTTCTTCATTTGCAATCTCAATATCAAACTCTTCTTCGATTCCCATAATAATCTGGAATACATCTAAGGAATCCGCTCCCAAATCGTCTACGAAAGTGGTATCCATTGTGATCTCATCTTCGTCTACATTTAATACCTCGCTGATAATTTTTACTAACTTTTCAAATTCCATGATCTTTTTACCCCTTCTTTATATTATTTGTTCTGTGTTTAGGTTTTTCTTGATTTTATCATTAATATGCTGTTCTGTAAATGTAACACATTGCAGAATAGAATTACGCACTTCTGTACTTTTTGCATTACCGTGTGTTTTAACAACCAGTCCGTTTAATCCCAGCAAAGGAGCTCCGCCATACCTGGATGCATCAAAGTCCTTTAAGGTTTCCTTCAATGCGGGTTTGACGAGCAAGGCACCGATTTTACTTCTAGTTGTGCTCATCATTCCTGTTTTAATCTTCTGCACTAGAGCACCGCCCAAGCCTTCATAAAGCTTAAGGATAACGTTACCAACAAAGGCTTCACATACAATAACATCTGCTCCGCCGTTTGGAATTTCTCTTGCTTCAATGCTTCCGATAAAATTAATGTCTTTACAAGCCTTCAACAGCGGGAAAGTCTCTTTTACTAATTGATTTCCCTTTTCTTCTTCCGCGCCGATATTTACAATCGCTACACGCGGATTTTTAATACCAATGATATTTTCCATATAGATGGAACCCATTTTAGCAAACTGCACCAAATGGGAAGATCTAGCATCAACATTCGCACCACAGTCTACTAATAGAGATACACCTTTTATTGTAGGAATTAACGGTGCTAACGGTGGTCTTTCCACGCCATTAATTCTACTTACAATCAGCTGACCGCCGGCAAGAACCGCTCCTGTGCTTCCTGCTGATACAAAAGCATCTGCTTCACCACTCTTGACCATATTACAAGCAACAACAATAGACGAATTCTTCTTACGACGGATTGCCAGAACTGGTGCCTCACAGTTTGTAATCACTTCTGGAGCATGAACGATCTCAATTCGTTCTTTGTCATAATTATACTCACCTAGTCCCTTGCGAATGACAGTTTCATCACCGGTTAAGACTACTTTTATATCTTTCTTATCGCCTACTGCAAGTACTGCTCCCTTGATAATCTCAGCCGGTGCATTGTCTCCACCCATTGCATCCACTGCGATGGTTATCATATTCGGCATAGTATCCTCCATTCCGCTGTTAGTCCAAAATGCTGTACTAAAAGTATTTTTTTAGCAGTTGCTAATCTATAAAACAATATACTCGATATTATACTAAAAATCAACCACATTTTTGAAAATGTAAAACAGAAGAAGATGCCTTCAAAATGATAGATTTGATCACCATTCTGCGGCATCCTCTCGTATAAATTATTCGAAAGCACCCTTTTAACTTCCGATAAAAGGTGCTGCTTCTCGCATATATCTCGATTTTAGAAGCGGAAAACGCTTCCATTCATTATAGCTTTTTATAAAAGAAGGATTTAAAATTACCAAACCCAATCTGCTGCGCTTGAATAATTTGTTCCGTACTGCCTACAAACAACAGCCCGTCCTTTTTCAGAGCCTTATGAAAATCGGAATATATTTTATTTTTTGCCTCATCTGTAAAATAAATCAAAACATTTCTGCACACAACCATATCACAATTTGCTGGATATGGATCTCTTAATAGGTCATGCTGTTTAAACTCAACACAAGCTTTAATCTGATCCGAGATTTGATAGGTTTTGTCGTTAATTTTATTAAAATATTTATTAATAAACTCCTGAGGCAGCGCCTTCAGACTTTTCACATTGTAAAAGCCTGCTTTCGCTTTCTCCATTACTGTTTTATCAATATCTGTTGCAATAATTTTAATACGGTTTATGGGCATGAATTTTGTTAACAGCATAGCTAAGGAATAGGGTTCATCACCGGTGGAACAAGCTGCACTCCATATTCGCAAATCCTTACCAAAATGCTCCATCAAATAAGGAAACACTTCACTCTCAAGCAAAGCCCATTGTTCTGGATTACGATAAAATTCCGACACATTAATCGTAATATAATTAATGAATTCATCAAAAGCCGCTTTGTCGGTTTTTAGTTTGATAACATAATCAGAAAATGAATTAATATTATGCTTGGTTATCAATGCCTCGATACGACGCTTCATCTGACGCTCTTTATATGCATTCAAATCAATCTTTGTCATATCATAAATAGACTTCTTAAATGACTCATAACTATCCAGCACGACAAATCTCCTTTAATTTTCCTCAGTAGTAATTCCGATTACTTATTCTTCTGTTGCTTCTTCAGGAGCTTCGTTATCTTCAGCTTCCTTCTCAGGAGCTTCCAGTGCCTTTACACTTAAGCTGATCTTCTTCTCATCCTTATTAAATTCAACAACTCTTGCGGTGATTTCCTGTCCGATCTTTAAAACATCAGCTGGCTTCTCAACATGCTCTTTGGAAATCTGAGAAACATGCAATAATGCATCAATACCTGCCTCAAGCTCAATAAATGCGCCGAAATCAGTCATACGAGCAACAACGCCTTCTACTACATTACCAACTGCATACTTTGTTTCTGCACTGATCCAAGGATTAGCACCTTCAAATTTTAAGCTAAGGGCGATCTTTTCACCCTGAATGTCTTTTACAAATGCCTTTACAGTTTCGCCAACCTTGAATACCTTCTTCGGATTCTCAACTCTTCCCCAAGACATCTCTGAAATATGAAGAAGACCATCTGCTCCGCCAAGATCAATGAATGCACCGAAGTCTGTAATGTTCTTAACGGTACCTTCCACAGTCTCGCCAACCTTAATCTTATCAAATAATTCTTTCTTTAAGATCTCTTTTTTAGCAACGATTAACTGCTTGCGATCTCCAATAATTCTTCTCTTCTTAGGATTAAATTCAGTAATAACAAATTCAATCTTCTCACCAGCATATTTAGCCAGATCCTTTTCATAAGAATCAGAAATAAGACTTGCAGGAATGAATACTCTTGCTTCATCAATAATAACGCTTAAGCCGCCGTTTAATACAGCTGCAACCTTTGCGGATAATACTTCATGATTCTCAAATGCTTCTTCTAATCTCTTATTGCCCTTTTCAGCAGCTAATCTCTTATAGGTTAATGCAACCTGACCTTCGCCATCGTTCACCTTAAGGATCTTAGCGGTCATAGCATCACCTACATTAACAACAGTTCTTAAGTCTAAGTTTGGTGTATTGGTGTATTCATTTCTTGTAATGATACCTTCCGACTTGTAGCCTATATTTAAGATGATCTCATCTTCCTTAACACCCAAGACAATTCCTTCTACAACATCACCGTTGCTTATTTTCACTACCTTCTCTTCTTCTAATAACTGTTCAAAACTCTTCTCTGACATAGCGGTATGAACCTCCTTGATAATATTGTTTGGGGTCGATGCCCCTGCTGTAATACCTACGTTTCGATAAGATTTAAACATTCTTAAATCCAGGTCATCAAGTTTCTGTATATAGTAAGTATTTTCACATTCCTTTTTGCAGATTTCATATAGCTTTCTCGTATTCGAGCTACTTTTTCCACCTATTACAATCATTGCATCAGATTCCTTCGCTAACTGATAGCTTTCTGCTTGTCTTTCTTCGGTGGCATTGCAAATCGTATTTAAAACAAATATATCATAACCCTTTTTTATTATAATTTCAACTAAATCTTGAAATTTCTTGTAATTAAATGTCGTCTGGGCTACAATACATAGCTTTCTATCCCTGGGAATATCAAAGGCCTGGGCTTCCTGCTCATTTTCAATCACTGTATAATCCTTATTTTCCTGAGCAAACCGGTTACTTTTACACCAGCCAATAATGCCTTGAACCTCCGGATGAGCGGCATTTCCAATGATAATGATATGCTGCTCCTCCAGACTTTTGTCCTTGACTGCCCTATGTATTTTCTTCACATAAGGACAAGTGGCATCGATTACTTTATGACCATAAGCCGTCAGCTTTTTTTGAACTTCCTCAGAAACTCCATGGGAACGTATGATTATTGTTCCCGCCGGCAGGGTTTTTAATTCTTCCGGATCGTTAACAACAATCACACCTTTTTTATTTAAATCAGCCACCACTTCTTCATTATGAATAATGGGTCCGTAGGTATAAACATGTTCACCGGCGTCAACCTCGTTATAAACCAGATCTACGGCTCGTTTGACTCCAAAGCAGAAACCGGCGCTTTTTGCAGTTGTAATTTGCATTTTTCAAGTCTCCTTTTTTGAGGCCTTCGTTATATATAGGAATAAAGAATAACCTTTCCCTATCCTTCCTTGCTGGTGGACTTTACCCTTGAACTTTGTACCATTCTTGGTACTACGGAAGTTGCGAACAATGGAAGCACGCCGTACCATTGCTGCTCTGTATTAGGGAAGTTCTGTATAAGTTTATTGGTTGTTAGCCTGCTCATAGAACGAAATGATTTTTTCAACCACCTCATCAATGGCCAAATCAGAGGAATCCAGATATATGGCATCCTCCGCTTGTCTTAAGGGTGCAAACTCTCTTGTCATATCCCTGTTATCCCGCAGAATAATATCCTGCTCAATTTCTTCCAGATCCGCGGTAATCCCTTTCCCTTGCAGCTCCAGCCATCTTCTTTTTGCCCGTACCTGGGAGCTGGCGGTCAGGTAAATCTTCAGATCCGCATTTGGTAACACAAAGGTACCTATATCACGGCCATCCATTACGACATTTTCTTTCTTCGCAAGATTTTGCTGAAGCTGTACCAGTTTACTGCGTACCGACTTGTTTACAGAGGAGGTACTTGCCATGTTTCCTACCTCTTCAGTCCGGATAAGACCAGTTACATTCTCTCCATTTAATATAACTAACTGCTCTCCATTTTTATATTCGATTGTGACATCAACCTTTTCACAGGCCTTTTCTATACTTTCGCTGTCTGATGCGCTAATATTGTTTCTTAAAAAATACAGCGCCATTGCCCGGTACATTGCTCCGGTATCAACATAGACAAATCCCAGCTTCTCTGCAATTTTTTTGGCAATTGTACTTTTTCCAGCGCCTGCCGGTCCATCAATTGCCAGGTTAAAATATGACATTAAAATTCCCGCCTTTCTATGATGGTTCCTTATCCCATCTTTTATCTTCTAAGGATTAACCAAATATGTGGATAATCTCTCGTAAAAATCTATTCTACTGCCAGGAGCCTTCGATCGAGCTTCCGGCCAGATATCCTGTTGACCAAGCGATCTGTAGATTATAACCTCCTGTTAAGGCATCCAGATCCAATACTTCACCGGCAAAATAAACATGTTTCATCTGTTTGGATTCCATCGTAGAGGGATTGATCTCTTTCACGTTAATTCCGCCCTTAGTTACAACCGCCTGTCCATAATCACTGAGCTTAGTAATATGAAGCTTCAGGTTTTTCAATAGCGTTGCTAACCCAAGTCGTTCTTCCTTTGTAACAGAATTTACTTTCTTTTCCGGATCAATATTACTAAGTCGAATGATAACATCAATTAATTTATTTGGCAAGAGGCGTTCCAAGGAATTCTTGAATTGTTTATTCTTGAATTCTTCAAAATCTCTTAATATTCTGGCGTCCAATTGCTCAATCGACAACGCCGGTTTCAAATCCATACTAAGCACTAACGCTTCCTGTTTCGCCAAATAAGGAATAATGTAGCTGCTCGCACTGAGAATAACTGGCCCGCTCACTCCAAAATGGGTAAACAGCAGTTCTCCGAAATCCCGATAAACTGTTTTGCTGCCAGCAGTTACAATGATCTCAATATTCTTTAAGGACAGTCCCATTAATTCCTTTACAAAGGATTCTTTTACATGAATCGGAACCAGAGAAGGATACAGCTGCGTAATGGTATGTCCCAGGGCTTTCGCATATTGATAGCCGTCTCCGGTGGAGCCGGTTAAAGGATAGGACAAACCTCCGGTACAAACGATTACCGCATCTGCGAGCAGCTCTTCACTCGCGTTCTTTAATTGAACTCCATAAAAGCTACCGTCTCTGACTAAGAGCTTAACCACCTCAGCCCGGTAGCGAATATCCACTCCCTGACGTTCCAGTTCCCGCTTCAATACAGCTATTACATCCGAGGATTTATCGGATTCGGGGAAAACACGATTGCCCCGCTCCGTTTTTATAGGCAGACCCAGCTCTTCAAAAAAGTTCATGGTATCATAATTACTAAAGGAATGGTAGGCTCGGTATAAGAACTTTGGATTGGAAACGATCTGCTCAAAAAACTCTTCCTTATTACAGGCATTTGTTATATTACACCTTCCCTTTCCTGTGATAAAAAGTTTTTTGCCCAGTTTTTCATTTTTCTCCAGCAGAACAACTTTATGCCCGTTTCTGGCTGCAGTAATCGCAGCAATCATTCCGGCTGCACCGCCTCCAATTACATATACCTTACTCATAGGTTCCTCCATTATCTGTATCATAAAAACAATACGCTATCATGCCATTAAGAGAAAAAGCGATTCTCTTAATTAAATGCATTGCTTGAATGCATCACATAATAGCAGGTGTTGAATTAAGTGAACTTTATACAAAGGTAATACTAGTATTTCTAATCTCACTGTATTTATCATTAAAATAATTTCATTCACTTTTTACCTGTAATAAGATACCATAAAATTAGCCACTTGTCGAATATAACTTTGAAATTTTCATCAATTTCAATTACAGATTGACTTTATACAGCTTTCAAAATAGCATTTCGGTTATAAATGACACATTCCTTAGCGTTCAAGCACTAATTATGCCCAATTATTCCTTCACATGACGGCTCTATTCTAGATTCCATCCGGTCAAGCAAAAGTAATAAGAAAAGCTGCGTCAAACTAATAACGCAGCTTTCTTTTTCACTGAAGCAGCTCGCTGTTTCAGCTTATTATAATAAACTATTTCATCGAAAGCAGTCACAGGAATCCTTCTGCTCATCGTTTCTTATTCCTCAAGATACACTTCATCAATACCATATTCAAAAGCTCCGCTGGTATATGCCTTATCATCAATACGGAAAATTATTTTGTGATAATCGTTTAAATTATCTAACAGGCTTTGTGCATAAGCATTTAAAATTGCATCCTCATAGCCGGAGCCTAGGTTTATGGACGGCGGGTTTTCCTTCGTAAAGTTTACAATAATACTATCATCTTTGGTAGTGACATCCTTAATCCCAATGTTGATAGACTGATCCGCCAGGGACTCTGTCACCGTATTCACGATTAGCTTTGGATCTAATTTGCTGTCCTTTGGAATTGAGGCTGTTACAGGCTCAATATCTCCTGATTTGAAGTTTACGGTATATACAGAGAGATCCATATGTTCCGTAGGCTGAATTGAGGACGGGGTTGGTGTTGCCGGTTTCGCCTTTCCTGGAACCTCCTTTGAGTCCTTAGAATCATCAGCATTTCCATTCTGGTTATCCTCAGATTCCGAATCTTCCTTTTCACTCTGCATTTGATCCAAATCCACTCCGGTTGGTGAAATCTCGGTATTCTGCTCCTCTTTTGATGCGTCAAAGGTTGAAAAGCTGATTTTATCACATCCAGTTAGAAGTAGCGCTCCAACCAGAAGAATCATCATATAATATAATCTTCGAAACTGCTTCATAATAACCTCCGTTAACCGCTTTAGCGGCTTGCACAAATTAATCTGAAAGAATTTATTCTCTTTCCAAAAATGAATAAAAGCATAAATCCCGACTTGGTAAGGATTATCTTTTCATCCATTCTCTTGTAACTTTACAATAGGATATAACTGTGTCAATCTTATGTTATTATGAGTACAATTTTTTGTCATATGAGAAGGTAATCGGATAGGCAATTGCTTAATTTATTCCTATTACGAAAGGATTTCTCGCCTTAACAAGTCCAAAGCAAAGATAACACTAAGCTCTCTTACCTTACTCCTGTTGCCTTTAAAACGGCATTCCTTCACGATAGTCTTTTGATTTACCATACAAGCAATATAGACAAGTCCTACCGGTTTTTCCGGGGTTCCTCCTTCTGGTCCGGCAATCCCTGTAATGGCGATTGCCGCAGAAGCTCCAGCGGCTGTAGCTGCCCCAATCGCCATTTCTCTCGCCGTTTGCTCACTTACTGCACCATATTCTCTCAGAGTCTCCTCTTTTACCTTCAGGTATTTCATCTTTGCTTCATTGGAATAGGTGATAAAGCCTTCACTCAATATACCGGATACACCAGATACATTTACAAGCCGCCCGGTTAATAATCCGCCGGTACAGGATTCCGCTGTAGCAATTGTCAGGTGCTGCTGCTCTAGAAGCTTGACAACCACCATCTCCAGTGTTTCATTTTCATCCGTAGAATAAATATTATTACCAAAGCGGTGATAAAGCTCTTCTACTACGGGAGCAATCAGCTTTCTTCCTTGCTCCTCACCCTCAGCAGCTGCTGTTACCCGGAAATGAACCTCTCCATTCTTTGCATAAGGAGCGATGGTTGGGTTCGTCTGCTGATCAATTAAATCCAGGATATCTGTCTCAGCCTTACTCTCGCCTATTCCGCATATTTTAACCATGGAAGAGACGAATACCTTATTTTGCTTCTGCTGTAAATAAGGTAGGATATGTGTTTCAAACATAGGTACCATTTCAGACGGCGGACCCGGTAACAAGATAGCTGCTTTCCCGTTCTCTTCAACTATATAACCGGGCGCAGTGCCATTATCATTATCAAGCACGATACAACCGTCAATCTTAAGCGCTTGCTTCCAGTTATTTTGTGTTACTGCATTGTTTAAAGGATTGCCCTTGAAACGGAACTGAAAATATTCTTCGATACGCTTTCTAGAGTTCTCATCCATCACAAGCTCTTTTCCAAAGACTTTTGCAACAGTTTCCTTCGTCATGTCATCCTGTGTCGGCCCAAGACCTCCTGTTAAGATAACAAGATCGGAACGCTTAAGAGATGTTCTTAATACTTCACTAAGTCTCCCGGGATTATCTCCAACCGTAACCTGATAATACAGAGAATAGCCTAATTCTGCACATTTTAAAGAAAGATAGTTCGCATTTGTGTTCACAATGTTTCCTAATAAGAGCTCTGTTCCTACACTAATTAATTCTACAACCATACATCCTCCCATCTGCCAAAAGCCAGGCATGAAATTACAAATTAATATTTGAAAAACACTATTCTTTCATACATTTTACAACAAGAGAAATCCATAGCCGGCTTTTCTTCTTATTCTATAACAATGCAGATAAAAATAGTGTTTTACGGTACTTCTTTCAGTTCATATAAGGTGCAATTATCGCTTTTACCTTAAAAAGCAGGAGCTTCCTTGTATTGCAATCTGGCAGGAGTCTAGTTTTGACTCCCAGGTTGTTTTAATGACTATCTTTTAAAATGTTCTTATTTTTGTACATGTAATCAATTAAGGATACTACCGTTAATATTACAGAAAGATATATAAATACCTGCTCTAATACATGAAAAGCATAAAAATCCAGATGAAACATCAACAGGACGCTCATAATCATTTGAACATTGGTTTTTATCTTTCCCCACCAGCTGGCGGCAATTACAACCCCATTATCGGATGCAACCAAACGAAAGCCGCTGATAATAAACTCTCTTGATATAATGATAATAACAATCCAAGCCGGCAGCAGCTCCAATTGTACAAAGCAAATCAAGGCACTGCAAACCAGAAGCTTATCGGCAAGGGGGTCCATAAATTTCCCGAAGTTCGTAATCAGATGATACTTGCGCGCAAGATAACCATCCAAAAAGTCCGTCAAAGCAGCAATAATAAAAATAGCCGCTGCAATATACTTCCCGTTGGGTATGCCTGGAATTAATAGAAAGACAAGAAAGATTGGGATCATGATTACTCTAAAAATCGTAATTTTATTCGGCAAATTCATAATTTCTCCATTCCGCCATATTACGGCACTTACTTATTTTTTATCTCACAGTACACCTTCGCATTATTATTGTCAGTGCACTATTTCTCCTAACAGATCATAACCCTTTGCTCCGGTTACCGTTGCTTTTACCAGATCGCCGGAAATTAGTTCATAATTGGAATTAAGGAAGATGAAACCATCTACATTCGGCGCATCCATATAGGTTCTACCGATATATACATTATCTTCATCAGCAATCTTACCTTCCACCAAAACATCATAGGTATTGCTTTCCAAAGCTGCTGTCCGATCAAATACGATCCCTTGCTGGAGCTTCATTATTTCCTTCTGTCTTTGCTTCTTCACCTTTGCCGTTACCTGCGGCTTAAGCTTGGCTGCGGGAGTATTATCCTCCTTGGAATAGGTAAATACGCCAAGGCGTTCAAATTTCATTTCCTTTACAAATTCCAGCAGCTCCTCATGCTCCTCCTGTGTCTCCGTAGGAAAACCGGTAATTAAGGTGGTTCGGAGCACAATGTCTGGCATATGCTTCCTCAGCTTTGCAATGATGTTAATTAAATCAGCCTTGTTGGTTCTTCTTCCCATGAGCTTTAGAATCCGATCCGAAGCATGCTGTATCGGAATATCCAAATACTTGCAGATCTTAGGCTGGTTTTTCATGGTTTCAATTAGCTCATCGGTAATTTCTTCGGGATAACAGTATAGAATACGAATCCATTCGATCCCACCGATCTTGCACAGTTCATCTAAAAGCTTCGGTAATTCCTTCTCACCGGATATATCCTTACCATATAAAGTGGTTTCCTGCGCCACAAGAATGAGCTCCTTTACCCCCTGTTCTGCCAGGTAGTTCGCTTCCTTTAATAATGTATCCATAGGGACACTTCTAAAATTACCTCTTACCTGGGGGATGATACAATAGGTGCAATGTTTATCACAGCCTTCTGCTATTTTAAGATAGGCACTATAGCTGCCGGAGGTAAGCATACGTTTTTGGCTGACACTTGGAAGTCGGTCCAGACCTTCAAATATAGACTGTTGTTCTCCACCAAGAATTCCTTCGACTACCTTCATAATTCCATCAAAGCTGGAGGTTCCAAGTAAGGCATCCACCTCAGGAATTTCACTTAAGATCTCGTCCTTATAACGTTCCGCAAGACATCCGGTTACAATCAATGCTTTACAAGAGCCATTTTTCTTATACTCAGCCATCTCCAAGATGGTCTGGATACTCTCCTGTTTTGCATCATTGATAAAACAACAGGTATTCACAATGATAATCTCTGCCTTATCTTCTTCATTGATAATCTGATATCCATTTTCATGCAGGATACCAAGCATATTCTCGCTGTCTACAAGATTTTTGTCGCACCCTAGAGAAACAAAAAATATGTTCATATAAATCTCCATTCTTCTATATTAAAGTAGAGCTGTAAACTGCATCAATTACTTCCACACACACTGGTATTTGTTTAAGCAAGTTAATCCCTGCTCACCTTGCCTGCGTGGAAATAAAAGTCATGATATCAAAGTTGTCGCTTGATATCATGACAAAGGATGTGTTTCGTCACAGCAGTTCTGTTAGAAATTCGCTTTAAAATCAGCAAAATCCCTGTAGCAACAACATTGTAACAGCTTTTTAATAAGAAGTCACCATAAAATTAATATTTTTTTAGCCGCAAGAAGATCTACAGATCAGACTACACCGCCTCCACGCAGTTATTCATCAGCATAGCAATTGTCATCGGCCCTACTCCTCCGGGCACCGGAGTTATGGCTGACACAAGAGGGAATACCTCTTCATAGTCTACATCTCCGCAAAGCTTATTATTCTCATTTCTATGAATACCAACGTCAATTACAACCGCGCCCTCTTTCACAAAATCCTTGGTTACAAAGAGTGGTTTTCCAATGGCTACAATTAAAATATCCGCGCGTTTTGCAACTTCTTTCAGATTCTTTGTTCGGGAATGACAGATGGTAACCGTAGCATTTTCCCGAAGCATTAACAGAGCCATTGGCTTGCCAACAATATTACTTCTTCCTATTATAACACATTCTTTTCCTTCCAGCTCTATACCGGAACGCTTTAGTAATTGTACAATGCCGGCAGGAGTACAAGAGACAAAGCCCTTCTGCCCGATGGACAATGCACCTACGCTCTGGGGATGAAAGCCGTCTACGTCTTTTTGCGGAGAGATGGTCTTAATAATCGTATCTTCATCTATGTGCTTCGGCAGAGGAAGCTGTACCAGAATTCCATTGACAGAAGCATCCTGATTCAATTTCTCAACAATAGAGATTAGCTCCTCCTGCGTAGTCTCCTCCGGCAGTTCATATGCTAAGGAGCGAATTCCAATGTATTCGCAGGCCTTCTTCTTATTTCCTACATAGACAGAGGAGGCTGGATCACTTCCAACCTGAATTACTGCCAGAGTAATTTCAATTCCCTGCTCCTTTAGTGCGGCGGCTTTTACCTTTAACTCGTCCTTGATTTCAGCGGATATTTTTTTTCCATCAATTATTTGTGTCATTATCATCTCTCCAATCTTATTTTAGGTGACTTCTATTATAATTCCCTTCCGGTTATGTAATATTTCATACTATATTGTGAGCGCTCTGTATTTACTGGTGGTCAGCTCGTCTAACTGAATTTCAAAATAATTTATATTTGTATCCGTTTTTTTTGCTCCAATAGGGGACTTAATATACCAAATGATAGTACGTCATCATAGGGTATGCGCTCCTTCAAATTATTCTGATCAGCATTTGATTGCGTTATGGAGGCTTGATCTTGAATTATCCCCCTTTTCAAGCTCTTAAAACAGGAGCTTTGGTCAGAACCAGTATGATCTGCCGCCAAGAAAGAACTGTCATACCCCGGCCCGGTTACAACATAATCAGTAACATTTCCCTCTTCATCCAGTCGTAGCAAATAACTATCCAGGAACGTGGATAGCTCTCCGTTATACCCATACCCTTCTGAAAGTGCCTTTTCCAAATCAGCATGACTTTTCTGCCAGGAATAAACCTTATCCAAGACCTGTTTGGCATAGTCCGGATCAGATTCCATTTTTGCAGCTAATTGATCAGGTATAAGAATGACCATCTGTCTGTTATCGGTCTTATTCCAGGAACTTACTATATTATTGTCGAGGAAGGAGGAATCGTTTCCGGAGGCACTCCAATGATTTAGTTCATTTGCTTTCGCGCCCTCCTCAAAAAACTTCCAGGAAGGAAAATCATTTCTTTCCCAGTCTTTCTTTGATACATTACATTCTCCAATTTTACAGGATACGTTATAGGTAGAAAACAGGTTGCTAAACAGATCCGCAGCAGTTAGTTTTTTCGTCTGTTCACTTAAAACATTCTCAAAAGAAGCTTGAGAAGAAGCCTTATCATTTTTGGTCTGCGAGATGATTGACTCAAAGCTATTTACTGCATTGATATACATATCTTTCCTCCATTATCATAAATATCTAAGTGTTTGCTTTATTTTACCATAGATATGAAACAACTTCCACCCTCTATTTGTCTATGTAATTCATTAAATGATACTGTAGCAGACATTAGTATAGCTTATAAAAACAGGACGCATTAGACTAAAAAGAATGCAAGCTCATCTACATGTTTACTGGTGAACTGTTTGTTATTATTAATAAGTTCTAAAGAAAAAAGGATTAAGATGCATCTACGCTCTATCTTAATCCTTTTTCTTATATATATATTCTTTTATACAACTTCTACATAAATTCTTTTATTAAAGTACTTTTATATAAATTCTTCTGTATAAATTCCTATCTATATAAATTCCTATCTATGCTTTCACTTCATATTACTATCATATGCGCAGTTCGATATCCTTCTGCGAAATCGTATTGCGATATTCATTTGCAGAGATTCCCACGCTTTTTTTAAATACTCTTGAAAAATGAGCCATATCCATAAAACCTACCTTTTCAGCAATATCACCAATCCTTAGAGCAGGATCTCTTAGTAATTTTTGTGCTTCCTTGATCCGAATATGATTCAGTATCTCAGAAAAATTCTGTCCCAAATGGCGGTTAAGCAGTTTACTCAAATGCCATTGACTTACATAGGTTTTCTCTGCCACTTCGGACAGAGTGATTTTATGGGGATAATTTTGCTCTATATATTTGATAGCATTGTTAACGATGAAGTTACTGGCTTCCGTGTCCAGCTTTTCTTCTTCGTTCAAAGCACTCTGTTCCATATCCACCTGCTTGATTCCGTGTTCCTTAAGGTTATGTACCATCACCTTAATGGCCTCTTCAATCTCCTCAAGATTCGAGGGTTTTAATAAAAATCGTGTCACCCCTAAATTCACTGCCTGTTGGGC
>JAEWMZ010000255.1 GCA_023392995.1 Bacillota bacterium | reverse complement strand
GAAAAACCGGAAGCAGTGGCGCAGCTCTTGCGTAATTGGTTGAATGAAGATTGGGGTTAAGAGAGCTGCAAAAGTAGCTGATGGGAGGAATGGATATGGCGAAGAATACGAGTGATATCTCCGGAATACAAAAAGCGGCAATTTTGCTGATTTCCCTTGGACCGGAACGTTCTGCCAGTATTTTTAAACATTTAAAAGAAGAAGAAATTGAAACCATGACCTTGGAGATTGCCAACACCAGAAGCATTTCGCCGGCGACCAAGGATCAGGTATTAGATGAATTTTATGAAATTTGTCTGGCACAGCAATATATCGCCGAGGGTGGTATTGCCTACGCGAAGGAATTACTGGAGAAGGCGCTTGGCGTCGACAAGGCAAGGGATGTAATCGGCAAGCTGACCGCCTCCTTGCAAGTTAGACCCTTTGAATTTGTTCGCAAGACAGATGCATCTCAGCTATTAAACTTTATTCAGGATGAGCATCCTCAGACGATTGCGTTGATCCTTTCCTATTTATCACCGGGACAAGCATCAACGATAGTTTCTGCTTTAGCGCCTGATAAACAGGCAGATGTGGCGAAGCGTATTGCTCAGATGGATCGTACCTCACCGGATGTAATTAAGGAAGTAGAAAAGGTTTTGGAAAGAAAGCTGTCTTCTTTGGTAAATCAGGACTATACCATTGTTGGTGGCGTGGATTCTATTGTAGAAATTCTCAATACAGTTGACCGTGGTACAGAGAAGCATATTATGGAGACTCTGGAAATCGAAGAGCCAGAGCTTGCAGACGAGATTCGCAGAAAGATGTTTGTGTTTGAAGATATCCTCAGTCTGGATGATAAGTCGATTCAGAGAGTTCTTCGTGAGGTTGATAATAACGAATTGGCAGTTGCCTTAAAGGGCTCCAATGAAGAAGTACAGAATGTTATCTTTAATAACCTGTCGAAACGTTTGGCTGTAATGATTCGAGAAGATATGGATTATATGGGACCGGTGCGTTTGAAGGATGTAGAAGAAGCACAGCAGAAAATTGTTAATATTATTCGTAAGTTAGAAGATTCCTCAGAGATTATTATATCGAGAGGCGGAGGTGACGAGATAATTGTCTAATGTAATAAAGGCCTATTCGGTTCGTTATGATGATGAAGCAACAAAGAAAATTGACGCTCATCTAAGAATAGATAAGGAGCTTGAAAATCGTAGAATTCTTGCAAGTATAGCCACTCCGGCTACGCAGGAAGGATTTATTGAAGGACTTCAGGCACTTGTAGTAGATGCTTTTTCTGAAGAAGCGCAAGAAGAGGATCACGCGGAAAAAGCTGCAATGATTCTTGAGGATGCAAGACTGGAGGCTCAGCAGATTCTTGAGCAGGCAAAAGAAGAGGCGGCAAGGCTAAAAGCAGAAACACTTGCTTTGGCCACCAAAAAAGCTTATGAAGATGGCATGCAGCAGGTGAAGAAGGAAGCCCAAAAACTGAAGGACGAGCATGAGGCTATGATAGCTCAGCTGCAGCAAGAGCATGAGGAAGTCATAAGGACGATGGAGCCACAGATGGCTGCGATCATCGCTTCTCTGGTGGAAAAAATGACGGGTATTCTTGTAACAAACCAAGAAGATGTCATAATAACATTGGCTGGCAGAGCGCTTCGAGGTATGGATAAAAGTGATGAGTATAATGTCAGAGTATCCAAAGAAGATTACGAATATGTCTCCATGAAAAAAGCTCATTTACTATCCGCGATTGGACGGGAAGTAGCGCTTTTTGTTACAGAAGATGCTAATTTGAATAAAAACCAATGTATCATTGAGACGGATCAAAAGATAATCAATTGCAGTCTTGATGTGCAGTTAGGGAATTTGATCACGGATTTGAAGTTATTGAGTGGAGTTTAGTCTTCGCGAGAGATTGCCATTATTAGTAGAAAGCGGGAGATATATGCAGATGATAAACTTTGATAAATATCTTCAGCTGTTGGATAAGTCCTATGAGAAAGAAATTGGTAAGGTGGTTAAGATGGTAGGACTTACCCTGGAAGCCTCCGGACCAAAATCAAATCTGAATGATATTTGTTATATAACAGGAGCTGGGCAAAGGGATAAGAAGCTGGCTGAAGTGATTGGCTTTCGGGAAAATAAGATTATCTTAATGCCCTTTGATGATATGACAGGTGTTGGGATCGGCAGCTTGGTGGAGAACTCAGGCTCGAACTTTAAAGTTCCGGTTGGTGAGTCACTGCTGGGTAAGACCTTGGATGGAATGGGGTATCCCCTGGATCAGTCCGAATTAGGGATAACCTGCTTTTATCCTGCGGAAGCTCCTCCGCCGGATCCGTTAAAACGAAAGCTTATTGATGAAATACTCCCCTTAGGAGTAAAGGCGGTTGATTCCATGCTGACTGTTGGTAAGGGGCAGAGAATTGGTATCTTTGCCGGAAGTGGTGTTGGTAAAAGTACCTTGCTGGGTATGTTTGCGCGTAATACGAAGGCAGATATTAATGTGATTGCCTTAATCGGAGAGCGTGGCAGAGAGGTACGGGAATTTATCGAGCGAGATCTTGGAGAAGAGGGCTTAAGAAGGTCGGTACTGGTAGTAGCGACATCGGATAAGCCGGCACTCATTCGAAAAAAGGCTGCTCAGACGGCTACAGCAATTGCGGAATATTTTAGAGATCAGGGCAAAGACGTTTTACTAATGATGGATTCCCTGACGCGTTTTTCCATGGCGCAGAGAGAGATTGGTCTGGCCTCCGGTGAACCGCCGGTATCCCGGGGCTATCCGCCGAGTGTTTACTCTGAAATGCCCAAGCTGTTAGAGCGGGCAGGTAATTCGGAGCATGGCTCAATTACTGGGCTGTATACGGTGCTTGTAGATGGGGATGACTTCAATGAGCCGATTACGGATACTGCACGAAGCATATTAGATGGACATATTATGTTATCCAGAAAGCTTGGACATAAGAATCATTATCCGGCGATTGATATTTTGCAGAGCATTTCCAGATGTATGAGCTCAATTGTTACAAAGGAGCATAAGCTTGCTTCGGGAAAATTGAAAAATGTACTTGCTACCTATCAGGAGGCAGAGGATCTGATTAATATAGGTGCCTATAAGAATGGTTCCAATCCTGATATTGATTATGCTATTTCAAAAATGAAAGAAGTGAATCATTTTCTACAGCAGGATGTAGATGATAAATTTGAGCTTCAGGAAGAAATAGCAATGTTGATGGAGATTTTTGATAACAAATGAAAAAATTCAGATATTCCATGGAAAGTGTACTTCAAATTAAACTAAAGCTTGAGGATCAAGCGAAGATTGCCTACGGTACAGCTAGAATGAAGCTTACCCAGGAAGAAGAGAATTTGGAGAAATTAAAGAAAAGACAAAGGTTGTTGGAAGCAGATTTAAGAGATTTAAGAGCTGGAATACTGGATTTATATCAGATCATTCAGTGTGAACAAGCGATTGAATATACGAAGACAAAAATAAAACAGCAGCTTACCGTAGTAAGGAATGCGGCACATCGTCTGGAAGTGGCGCGTATCCGCTTAAATGATGCAATGGTTGGACGCAAGACACAGGAGCGGCTCAAAGAAAAAGCCTTTGAGGAATACATACAGGAATTTGACGCTGAAGAGCGAAAGGAAGTTGACGAGTTGAACAGCTTTAATTATAACAGTCCTGTGCTATCCGGGGAGGATCGATAATGGCGAAAAAGGAAAAGACAGCTAAGGTTAATGACAGGCAGGATGGTAATAGGGTATTAACCATATTGATTGCACTTTTATTAGTGATTATTTGGCTGGCTATATTTGGAGCATTGATTAAATTGGATGTTGGTGGATTTGGCTCAGGAGTTTTACGGCCTATTCTAAAGGATGTTCCCTTGGTGAATATGATTCTTCCGCCGGATACAGCTCAGGTGGTGGCAAATGATAATAATAATACGGATTACCAGTCCCTGGCTCAGGCATTGGCGAAAATTCAAGAGTTAGAAGGTACGATTGCGGATTTGCAAAACGGAAAAACAAATGATGATCAATCCGTTGAGGAGCTTCAGGCAGAAGTGAAGCGTTTAAAGGTATTTGAAGAGGAACAGAAGGATTTTGAGAAGCGTGTGGAGGAATTTGATAAGAATGTAGTATTTGCTGATGCTGCCCCGGATGTTGAGGAATACAAAAAGTATTATGAAGCGATCAATCCTACCACAGCAGAGGAGATTTACCGTCAGGTTATTGAACAGCTGCAGTATTCGGATGCCATTAAAGAGAAGGCGGACATTTATAAAAAAATGGAACCTAAAGCGGCGGCTCAGATCCTTGAGACTATGACGGCGGACGTAAAGTCTGTAGCTGAAATTTTATTAAGTATGAAGCCGAAAGAGAGTGCTGCGATATTAGCAGAGATGGATAAGGTTGTTGCAGCCAAGATAACGAAAAAGATGCTTGATATGGATGAAGAAAAATTAAGTAATACACAGTAGCTGTTTTGCTGCTAGAATGATAATGAGAGGCTGAGCTTCTTATTATAGATATTATGCAGGTATGTACGATAGTAATTGAGACAAGTGGATGCCTGGAAGAAAGGAGGAAGAATATATGAAAACACAAAGTGTTGTGTCACAAGGAACTAATTTATTTGGAAGTGCTGCCGGAAGCGTCGGTACAAAGTTAGATAATTCCGGCGGTGGATTTAACTTGATGATGGATAGTAACTTAAAATCCTTGCAGACCTCTCTTTCATCTAAGGGAGCAAGTGTTCCTAAGGTACAGAAGGTAGATAAGAATAGTGCAATAAAAGTTAGCACTGGAAAAGAAGCGGCGGATACCTCATCAATGAAAAACAGTCAGGTAAAACCGATGAAAGTGGCGGATGGTAATAACGCAGACGGTACAGCAAAAGATACAAAGATAGTATCACAAATAAAATCGGAGGCTGTAACACAGACAAAAGATGAGTCTGCAGTGGATGAAGAGGTTCTGGCACAGGTTATGTCAATGCTTCAGTCAGTTCAAACGACAGTAATGCAGCAGTTGAATCTGACCACTGAGGATTTTAATCAGCTGCTTTCGGATCAGGGCATGGGGCTTTCAGATTTATTGCAGCCTGAAAATTTGCAGCAGTTTATTCTGGCAAGTAACGGACAGGCAGACATTTCAGCGGTATTAACAGATGAAAATTTAGCAGCCGCAATGAAAGACTTAATGAACAGCATTGATGGGTTAAAGACGGATGCCAATTTAGGCCTATCAGAGGAGCAATTGCAGCAGTTACTAAAGCAAGCACAAGCGAAAGACGATACAGATTCTCTTTTAACCTTGGCGGGACAGGAACAACTTCCTGGAACAGTTAGCCTGAAGGAACAAGCTTCTGCGGCTGAAGTAGAAGGAACAAATGCTGACAACAAGGAAGCTACTCCAAAAGTAACTATAAATAATGAGAGTGGTCAAGCTGATTCATCAGCAAATACCGTGTCTGAGACGAAGGAAAGCTTTCAGGGAAATCAAGAGGATGAAAGCCGTAATGAACAAAGGGATTTAAAGGCGGCGGATCAGTTTCAGGCCTTTATTGATAACATGGTCAAAACTACCCAGGAGCTACGCACTAATTTTGACGGAGGTCTTACTCAAGTTACGGAGCTTAGAGATATCGCCAATCAGATTCTGAACCGAATTAAGCTGTCCGTATCACCAAATCAATCTTCCATGGAACTGCAATTAAATCCTGAGCATCTTGGAAAAGTGAATTTAACGGTTCATTCCAAGGACGGAGTCATGACAGCCCAGTTTATGGTTCAAAATGAGCTGAGTAAAGAAGCGATTGAGAGTCAGCTCCATGTACTGCGAGAAAGCTTAAACTCCCAAGGGGTTAAGGTTGAGGCAATTGAGGTAACGGTAACAGACTATGCCTTTGAACAAAATCCCGGACAGGACGCCGGAAATCACCAGGAGGCGAAGGAGAGCAATACAAGTAAAAAGCTCAGTCTGGAAGATGCCCTGTCGATGTCCGAAACGTTGGAGGAGTCAAGTATGATCTCGCCGGAAGCCATCGGATTAAGCGGAAGCCAGATTAATTACACCGCATAATAGCAGTGAAAGCTGTATTTTGAGCAACTTATAATTCAATAGAAAGGAGAAAAACATGAGTGATTTAATTCTACCAGTAAAGGATGGTAAGGTTCAGACTACAAGCACAACCGATAATACAAAGAGTACAAAACCTGGCGGTGAACTTGGAAAAGATGCATTCATGCAATTGCTGGTTACACAAATGCAATATCAGGATCCCTTAAATCCAAGCGATAATACGCAGTACATATCACAGCTGGCTACATTCTCACAATTGGAGCAGATGCAGAACATATCTCAGACCACCACCAATTCTCAAGCCTTTAGCCTGGTGGGAAAGCAGGTAATTGTGAAAGCGGACAGCACCTCAAATAGTGCCAGTAATTATATTACCGGTAAGGTGGATTATGTTTACATATCAGGTTCTAAAACAAAGCTTTCCATCGATGGTAAGTTATATTCCTTTGATCAGCTGGATACGGTATTGGCAGATGGCTATGTTCCGGGCAAAACAACAGAAAATACTTCTGGAGGAACAACCGGAAATACAACCGGAAGTACTTCGAGTGGAACAACAACAGGAAATACTTCGAGCAGTACAACAGGTGGAAGTACAACCGGAAATACTTCGAGCAGTACAACAACCGGAAATACATCTAGTAATAATTCTGATAGTACAACCAGTGGAAACACAAAAGGTAATTCATAAGGTGTGCAAGGGACTGGGACATAACTAGAAGGATAAGTTAATAAAGCAGAACCGCAATTCAATTAGTAATGAAATGAATTGAGAAAAAATGAAATAAGACAAAAAGAAGTGAAATACTAAAATTCAATTGAATAATAATAATTTAATAAAATTCAAGATATAAAATTCAAGCAATAAAATTCAAGTAATAAAATTCAAGTAATAAAATTCAATTAATAAAGGATACATGGAGGTATGGCCGGAGAACTCCGGCATAAGAATATAGACCGCAGGAGGCGGTGGAATGGAGGAAATTATGAACATTCCTAATCAGTATCCTTCCATAGAGCAAATGGCACAGCAGCTAAATGCAGCTAAGACTGGTGCGGCAGCAGCGAATAAGAAGCTGGGATCAACCCCTTTTAGTGAGATATTACAGCATACACAGGCAGTCAGCGAAGCGGGCGAATTGAAGTTTTCAAAGCACGCGAATGAACGTCTGGCAAGCCGAAATATTGATCTGACAGACGAGCAGCTGGAGCGGTTGGAAAATGGTGCAAAAAAAGCCAGTGAGAAGGGTATTAATGAATCATTAGTTATGGTAGATGACCTTGCTTTTATCGTTAATGTAAAAAATAATACGGTAATTACAGCAGTAAAAGACGGGGATGACAGGGTATTTACGAATATTGATGGAGCAGTAATTATGTAGAGCCGGACCTTTGGGAGGCTTTCGTATCCATGAATGACAGATTGGATACAAGGGTGTGCATACACCCAAATGATATGCAGAATAAGGAGGTCAAAAGTTATGATGAGATCACTCTTTTCTGGTGTTTCAGGTCTAAAAGTACACCAGACAAAAATGGACGTTATCGGTAATAATATATCTAATGTTAACACGATCGGTTTTAAGTCGAGCACTGTTACTTTTTCCGACGTACTTTATCAAACAACACAAAGTGCTTCCGGACCAAATGCAACAACCGGAACCACCGGACGTAATGCCATGCAGGTCGGATTGGGTTCCACCGTGGCAGCAATCACTACTTCTATTACAACAAGCGGTGCATCCCAAAGAACGGATAATCCCTTTGATGTTATGATCGATGGTGACAGTTTCTTTATTGTAAACAGTGGTGGTACGAATTACTTTACAAAAGCAGGGTCATTTAAAGTGGATTCACAAGGTACTCTGTGCACCTCATCCGGTGCATCTGTTATGGGGTGGCAAGTGGATCCCGAGGATTCAACGAAGACAGAAGCTGCAGCAGTAACACCTCTTAAGATTATGTCTCCGGAAAATCTTTATGCGGCGCCATCAGCGACAACAGCAGCATATATTAAAGGAAACATTGATAGTAAGGATACGCAGCTTGCAAGCAACAGTACTGGTGCAGGCATTAATATGACGTTTTTTGATAGTTTGGGTAATAGCTATACCGCGGAGTTAAAGGTATGGCAATCAGACGACAACACCAATATATATAAGGTGGGTGTGGCCGACGTTAAGGATAGCTCCGGTCAATCTATCTTTGTGAGAAAAATTGTTGATGATGCAACTGGGGATGTAACTTATGAAACATCCTCAATTGACTCTGTTTCCCTTGGCGGCGCTGATATTGGTGCAACATTAAATGAGGATGGTTCCGTTACAATGGATAACGGCAGTGCTCCACTCTTGAATTTTAACGCTGCAACAGGAGCTTTTGTAAGTGTAGGTGAGGACGAGGGACAAAAGAGTCTTAAATTCTCTATTACAGATGGTTCTACATCTAGTCCATTCAAAGATATTGATATTGATTTTTCCAGTATCACCATGTATTCATCAAGTGGGTCTTCCTCTCTGGAGGCAACAAAAGGCAGCTTAAAGGGTGTGGGTGCCGGTAAGCAGGTAGGAAGTATGACCGGTGTGAATATTGATGTCTCCGGTAAAATTTACGGAAAATACGACAATGGCGACAGCAGACTACTGGGACAGGTGGCGGTTGCCAGCTTTGCTAATCCGGCTGGTCTGGAATCAGTTGGAAATAGTATGTATGCAACCACACAGAACTCCGGTGATTTTGACGGTGTTGGACAGGATCCTACGAAGGGTGGCGGAAGTCTGACTACAGGTGTCCTTGAAATGTCTAATGTTGACTTGGCACAGCAGTTTACTGATATGATAACTACACAAAGAGGTTACCAGGCTAACTCCAGAATAATAACAACATCTGATACCTTGTTGGAAGAATTAATTAATTTGAAGAGATAACATAGGACTGGTGTAGGAATAGGATGCCATACATCAGTGCAGATGGGGTGGCGAAGTAACAGTCACCCCATCCTTATGAGGATTTGGACTTGATCAGAAAGGAGCTGTCATGATAGAGGTAACAAGATTAAATAATACAAAAGTAATCATTAATGCAGACCTGATAGAAAAAGTCGAGGAGTCACCGGATACCATTATAACACTGACTTCTGGGAATAAAATAATAGTAAAAGAAAGTAGACAAGAAGTAAAAAATCTTGTAGTATTATACAAAAAAGAGATATTTAATCAGGAATTTTGATGAAACTTGAAAGATAAAAATTGGGATGAGAGGTAACAGAATTGGATATAGCAACAATAATTGGATTAGTGTTTTGTTTCGTAGTTGTTATTTATGGTATCTTGGTGGGTCAGTCGGGAGTTGAAGTGTTATTAAATTTTTATGACTTGCCATCGGTGCTTATTACTATTGGCGGATCCCTTTTTTGTACGCTAATTATGTCACCTGGTGTTAAAGGATTCTTTGAGAATATTTCGAGCATTAAGATTGCATTACGAGCTGCTCCTTCCAATGATGAAGAAACCATTAGTTCTATCATACAATTATCTAATGTTGCTCGAAGAGAGGGTTTGTTGGCACTGGAAGAGGCAGCAAATAACATAGATGATGAATTTCTTAAAAAGGGACTTTTACTTATTGTAGATGGAACGGATCCGGAATTGGTAAGGAACATACTCGAAACTGAATTAGGGTGCATCGAGGCAAGACATGCGAATAAAGCTGCCTTTTGGGATCAATGGGCTGCTATGGGACCTGCCTGGGGTATGATCGGAACCTTGATCGGACTGGTTAACATGTTGAAAAAGTTAGACAACGTTGATGCGATCGGTGCTAACATGGCGGTGGCTTTAATAACTACATTTTACGGTTCATTAATTGCGAATTGGATCTGTATTCCAATTTCAACTAAGCTGAAATTAAACAGTGCAAAAGAAATTAGTGTGAAAGAAGTAATGGTTGAAGGGTTGCTATCAATTCAAGCTGGTGAAAATCCAAGAGTTATTGAGGAAAAATTAAAATCCTTCCTTTCTCCGGCTAGAAGAGCAATGATAAATGAAGAAAGTGGTGAAGTGATTGGCTAGAAAGAAGAAAGTGAGTGGTGGCGGTGGTGACAATGCGCCCTGGCTGGCCACCTTTGCTGACTTGATGAACCTATTGCTATGTTTTTTTGTGTTATTGTTTTCGTTGTCAACTGTAAGTGAACAAAAGTTTGAAGAGGTTTCCATATCATTGGCCAATTCCTTCGGAGTATTTGAGGGTGGAGGCAGTTCCATCGATGGGAAGGGGAGATTGATTTCAGCCGGTGTTTCTCAATTACGTGAGATTGATCAATTCTTAAATTATATGGAGAAGTCTCCGGACGGAACAAGCACCTCAGATAGTTCAGCAAAATCATCTGACGCCCAAAAAAGTTCCTCCGGTTCTCAGGAGATCCTGGACACCAAGGCAAGTGCGGAGGGCATACAGGAGGGTTCCAAAGGAGCAGATTCTCAGACGGAGACCGAAAGTCAATCTATTCGCGATGCTTTATCTGTATTGCAAAATGCGACGCGGAACGAGACAGAGAATATGTATGATAAGACGGAGGATTTATCTGAGAAATACAAATTACTTAACTATGCTGAACTAAGTCTGGATTCAAATTACCAATATGTACAGCTGACCATCAGAGGCTCGGTATTATTTGACTCGGGCAGTGCTGATATTAAAAAAGAAGCTTATTCAATCTTTGATAATATTGGCAAAATTCTTGATAAATTTCAAGGACATTACATTGAGGTAACCGGACATACTGATAATATGCCGATATCCAATTCGAACTATAGCAACAATAACTGGCTTTCCTCGGCAAGAGCATTAAATGCAGCCACTTATCTTATCGATGAGTGCGGAATTGATCCTAATTATATAAAATATTCCGGCAGAGGAGAATATGATCCGATTGCCAGCAATAAGACAGCTGCCGGGCGGGCAAAGAACAGAAGAATTGAGATAAAGATATACAATCGATATTATAATAATTAAGAAAAGAATCAAAGGATAAGGGGGACACCTGATGAAGAAGAATATACTTACAGTTATAATAATGGCAATCACACTCATCAATACCGTTCTGTTAGCAATGCTTATTTTTGTGATCGTTCCTACCTCGAATAAGACGAATCAGTTGGTTACAAAAGTAGCCTCAATTGTTGATTTGGAATTAGAGAATCCTGATGAGAACGAGATCGGGGTAGCAGATATTGTTACTCAAAAATATGATGAAAAGCTTACGATTAAATTGCTTAGCAGCAGCGAGGAGCCCCACTATGCAGTTTTGTATGTATCCTTGTCGATGAATAGTAAGAATGAAGACTATGAATTGCTGAAAGATAAGGTTGCGGAAAATGAAAACCCGGTTTTGGAAATAGTGAATGAAGAATTTGCAAAATATACCATTGATAATGTTCAAGAGCATAAGGAAGATATCCGTAAAGAAGTATTGACCAGGGTTCAGGAATTATTTCAATCAGACTTTATTATCAATGTATCTTTTGGAAATGTAGTGTATAATTAATCATGGAATTGCAGGCGAGAATTTTGCAATATTATATGGAAATTTAATACTAGACCAAGAAAAAAGATGATTTTATTAAAATTCTATGTTATTATGTTACTAGTATGACGGGAGGTAAAGAGCATGGGCGATGTCCTATCCCAAAGTGAGATAGATAATCTGCTTGCGGCGCTCTCAAGCGGTGAACTTGATGCGGATGAGTACAAACAGACGACGGAAAAGCAGGTTAAAAATTATGATTTCGCCAGACCATCAAAGTTCTCCAAAGAACATTTACGTACATTGAATATTATTTTTGAGCATTATGGAAGGCTGTTATCCACCAATCTTCCTGCTTATTTAAGAAAGAATGTTCAAGTTGAAGTAATTAACTCAGAAGCAGTGCAATACTCTGAATTTACGAATGCTCTGTCAAACCCGGTTTTGTTGGGAATTGTTGATTTTTCCCCTTTGGAAGGAAATATTATCATTGAGCTGGCAGATAATTTAGGATATGCAATTGTAGATCGAATGCTGGGTGGAGGGGGATATCCTCTCGAGAAGGCAAGAGATTTTTCTGAGATTGAACTATCAATTATGGAGCGTATATTCAACATATGTACGAATTTGCTGCGAGAGCCCTGGGCAAATGTAATACAGCTTCAACCTCGGCTGTTGCGGATTGAGACGAATTCGCAGTTTGCTCAAATTATTTCACCAAGTGAGATGATTTCTATTGTTACATTGAATATAAAAATTGGAAATATAGAAGGAATGATGAATATTTGTCTTCCTTATGTATGCCTGGAAAAAGTTATTGACAAGCTGAATACGAAATATTGGTATTCCACTATGCAGCTTTCGGATGATAAATCCTATCAGGATATTATAGAATCTATGATTGCAAAAGCGCGGATACCAATCAAAGCAGTCCTTGGTAAAAGCACAATATCCGTCAATGATTTTATGAATATGCAAAAAGGCGATATAATTAAATTGAATTCTAAAACAGAAGATGAATTGGCCATCTATGTGGGCAACTTACATAAATTTACCGCACTTCCCGGTGCATCCTCGGGTTCTTATGCGGTAAAGATTTCATCTATCATCAGAGGAGAGGAGTAACAGGCTATGGATGGAATGCTATCTCAAGAAGAGATTAATGCCCTGCTCAATGGCATGGGCGCAGATGATTCGGGATCCGGCGGCAAGAAAGAACAACTAACCGATGCCGAAAAGGATGCAATAGGCGAGATATCAAATATCAGCATGGGTACAGCAGCAACAACACTGTTTTCCCTGGTAAACCAAAGAGTTAATATTACGACACCAGTGGTTGAATATGCAAGTTGGAAGGATGTTGTAAATAGCTACGATAAACCCTGTGTATTTATTCAAATTTACTATCAGGATGGGTTAGATGGGAATAACATCTTGATTTTAAAAGAAAATGATGTTAAAATCATCACCGACTTAATGATGGGAGGGGATGGAACAAACATTGGAGGGGAACTGACTGAATTGCATTTAAGTGCAATCAGTGAGGCGATGAATCAAATGATGGGTTCTGCAGCAACCTCAATATCCTCAATGCTGGAAAAGAGGGTAGATATCAGTCCGCCGACAGCTGCGGTGATCGATCTCTATGAACATATGAATGGAGAGAACATTGCTGAATTCCTACAGGGCGAATTCGTCCGTGTGTCCTTCCATATGGAAATTGGGGATTTAGTGGACAGTGTATTAATGCAGTTATATCCCTTTGACTTCGCCAGAGATTTGTACAAGCAATTTATACAAGCAACCTCAATGGAACCGGATGTTCCGACGAGGCCAGCCTCTTCAAGTCAAGCAGGAACCACGGCTGCACCGACGCCTCAGATGGAGACACAGCAGCCTCAGATGCAGCAACAGCCGCAAATGCAAATGCCCCAAATGCAGCAAATGCAGATGCAGCAGCCCCAATACAACCCTTATCCGCAGATGGTACCAGGACAGATGCCGTATATGATGCCTCAGATGCAGCCTATGCAGCCGGTACAGGATGTTAATGTACAACCGGTACAGTTCACGTCCTTTTCACCAATGTCAGGAGGGGTGGTACAACCGGAAAATATTGATTTATTGATGGATGTGCCCTTGGAGGTAACGGTTGAACTTGGCAGAACCAGCAAGTCAATTAAGGAAATTCTGGATTTTACACCGGGTACTATTATCGAATTGAACCGTTTAGCCGGTGAGCCAATTGATGTACTGGTAAATGGCAAATTTGTAGCGAAGGGTGAAGTTGTTGTTATGGAGGAGGCCTTCGGTATCCGTGTAACAGAAATTATAAAGCAAAAAACAAGTTGAAATTAGAAATGATAAACTCAAGAAGATGGGAGAAATTACTATGGCAAAAAGTATATTGATATGCGATGATGCAGCTTTTATGAGAATGATGATTAAGGATATCTTAACAAAAAACGGTTATAACATCGCAGGTGAAGCAGAAAACGGATTGAAAGCGGTGGATAAGTATCAGGAAACCAAACCAGATCTCGTTATGATGGATATCACTATGCCTGAGATGGATGGCATTCAGGCCTTAAAGAAAATCAAAGCAGCTGATCCAAGTGCAAATATTATTATGTGCTCTGCGATGGGACAGCAGGCAATGGTTATTGAATCGATTCAATCAGGAGCGAAGGATTTTATCGTTAAGCCTTTCCAGGCTGATCGAGTATTGGAAGCAGTTAAGAAAGCAGTAGGTTGATTTAATGCAATATAAAACTATTGTCATTTTAGATAGTATTTTATCACAGCTGAATTCTACACCAACGCCAACCGCAGGTGAGGCTGGGAATACGGCCGCTACTGGCGTATCAGGTTCTTTGTCTGTATGGGATAGTTTTATTCAAATGTTGGGTTTGGTCATCTTGCTAATCGTTATTTTAATTGCGGCTTACTATACCACCAAATTTATTGGTGGTATGAAGCAAGGACAATTAAGCCGCAGCAATTTTCAAGTAATCGATGCTTATCGTATCAGTCCGAGTAAAGTGATTCAAATCGTGAAAATTGCAAATAAGTATGTTGTAATTGCAGTTGGAAAAGATTCGGTCAGCTATATCACGGAATTGGATGAGTCGGAGATCTTAATGAAAACGGAGCAGGATAAAGAACCTCAATCCTTCACGCAGATACTTGATCGGTTAAAAATGGGTCATAACCCCAGGAATAAGTAAAGGTTGGTATTCATGAACGCAAAAGGAAAAAAACTGATAAGAAGAAAACCAGCAGTAATCCTGGTGCTTCTTGTAATTTGCTTTCTGGCAATGGTAAAAGGAAGTACAGTATATGCAACGACTGTGAAGGATACGGTAACAAATTCTACGAATGATAATAAGAAAGACAATCATGTTTCAGGAGCTTTAGGTCCACTGGAGTTTACTTTAAATACGGATGAGGATGCGAATTCACTTTCCTCCTCACTTCAGATGTTAATGGTACTAACGGTAATTAGTCTGGCACCCTCCATACTAATTATGGTCACCTCTTTTACAAGGATTGTTATTGTTCTGCATTTTGTCAGATCTGCACTGGGTCTGCAGACGACACCTCCAAACCAAATAATTGTTGGGTTATCCTTATTTTTAACATTTTTCATTATGTCGCCCGTCATCACCAAAGTAAATACGGAGGCGATACAGCCTCTAGCCAAAGGTACAATATCTCAGGAGGAGGCCTGGGATGCGGGAATTGCGCCGGTCAGAACCTTTATGCTGGAGCAGGTGCGTACAAAGGATTTAAAATTATTTATAGATATTGCAAAGGTGGATACAAGTGAAATGAAGTCCTTGGATGAACTTCCGATCACCGTTATTATTCCGGCTTTCATTATCAGTGAGTTACAATATGCCTTTATTATTGGGTTTTTGATTTATATTCCTTTTATCGTCATAGACATGGTGGTTGCATCAACCTTGATGTCCATGGGTATGATGATGCTGCCACCGACCACAATTTCTACGCCATTTAAAATATTACTATTTATTATGGCTGACGGTTGGAATCTGGTAATCGGTCAACTTGTCAAGACCTTCTATAATTGAGGAAAGATAGTAAGGCCTATTCCCTTTTGAGTAGGTTATAAAAAGTGAAAGGCATGGGTGTAATTATGAACGAGGTTGTCGTGATTGATATTGTCAGACAAGCATTATATATTATCTTAAAGACATCAGCTCCTATGCTGCTTATTTCACTGGTAGTAGGTTTGATTGTAAGCATATTGCAAACAGTTACTTCGATTCAAGAGCAGACCCTCACATTTGTTCCGAAATTGATTGCGATCTTTCTTGTGCTTATGCTGTTTGGAAGCTGGATCTTAAATGAGTTAAGAGGCTATACCGTGGAGTTGTTCTCTAACTTTAGTTATTACATTCATAGTCTATGACATTTACAATAGAAAATTTTGAAGCATTTTTATTAATACTTGTGAGGATTACCGGATTTGTATTTACGGCTCCTTTTTTTTCGCTAAAAAACGTACCAAATCGGGTGAAAGCAGGCTTGTCTATATTCATGGCAGCTATTGTTTTCTATAATGTTCCATATACGTCACCGGAGAACGAAAGTGTAATTACTTATTCTATCATTATTATAAAAGAAGCCCTTGCAGGAGCAATTATGGGCTTTTTTGCAAATATAGCCTATCAGGTACTTTCTTTTGCGGGACAAATGATAGATACAGAGATAGGTTTCTCTATGATTAATGAAATTGATCCTACCTCCCAAATTCAGACTACCATTACAGCCAATCTGTATGGATATATGGTCATATTAATTATGCTGATTACGAATATGCACCATTTTTTTATCCGTGCAATTATTGATTCGTTTCAAGCAATTAAATTGGGAGAGGTAATCCTTGACTCCAATATCTATCAATTAATGATAAAGTTTATTACAGATTATTTTATTATCGGGTTTCGTATTGTATTGCCCGTATTTGCAGCTATTCTGATTGTAAATACAATACTGGCTATCTTGGTGAAGATTGCACCGCAGATGAATATGTTTGTTGTTGGTATGCAATTAAAGATCATTGTTGGTCTGTTTGTAATGATTTTGATCATCGACATGGTACCCTCGGTTGCAGACTTTATCTTTAATGAAATGGCGACATTGCTGAAATCGTCGCTGGAGTTTCTGCATTAGTTAACAGTAATAAGGATTCTAATGTGAAGCAAGCTGGTTTAACAATTTATAATTGCCATGCAAGAGTTCTCATACAGGGAGCATATGAAAAGCAGGAATAGGTTGAAAAGAAAAACATTTTTCAGCCGGCAAAAAGCACGAAGGTGCTTTTCGCTCAGTATTATTATGCCGCTAAAGCGGCAGATGGAGGTTAATATGATACAGATTAAGGATGTTCGGTATGCTTCTTATCGGATTCCCTATAACCTTCAGTTTTTTGCCGACGGGCCGGATAAAACAGAAGAGCCTACAGCAAAAAAATTATCGGATGCCCGTTTGGAGGGACAGGTTGCCAAAAGCAATGAATTAACTTCAGCTGCAGGGCTTGCGGTTCTTTTCATTTCATTAAAATTATTTGCCGGATACATTGGCAGTCAATTTATGAATGCGTACATAAAAAGCTTTAACAATATTGAAAAATATGGGAAAGAAGATTTCTCCATAGCAGTTATCAGTGCCTTATTAAAGGATGCCATTTTGGATATTTTATTGATTTGTCTTCCGATATTCGCATTTGCTTTTCTTGTAGCAGCTGTGGTAGTATTGTTGCAGGTAAAATGGAAGATATCACTAAAAACTATGACACCAAAGTTTAGTAAAATAAATCCGATCTCAGGATTTAAAAAGATATTTTCAAAGGATAAAATTGTTCAGATTTTAATCGAAGTGATCAAGATTATCGTAATTTCGTATATCGCTTACAGCACCTTAAAGGATGAGTGGGCTATGTTGTTTCAGCTGTATGATATGAAGTTGGAGCAGGCAATTTTGTTAATTGGAAATCTTGTCATCAACCTTGGACTAAAAATTAGTATCATATTTTTAGTGATTGGGTTTGGAGATTTAATATATCAAAAGCTAAAATTCCGTAAAGATATGAGGATGTCAAAGCAGGAAGTAAAGGATGAGTTTAAAAACAGTGACGGTGATCCTCAAATCAAAGGAAAGATAAGACAAAGGATGCGTGAATCATCCATGCGTCGTATGATGCAGAATTTACCAAAGGCAGATGTTATTATAACAAATCCAACACATCTGGCTGCCGCTATTCAATATGATAAAGAATCCAGCGCTGCACCGGTATTACTTGCCAAAGGTGCAGATCATCTTGCAGAGAAGATCAAAGAGATCGCAAGGGAAAATAAAATTGAGATAGTGGAAAATAAACCATTGGCAAGAATGTTATATTATAATGTGGAGATTGGGGAAGAAGTTCCTTCAGAGCTTTATCAGATGACAGCAGAGGTACTTGCGTATGTATATGGTTTAAAGAATAAAGCGGTATAAATCAGGCCTCACGGCCAAAGGAACTTTAATGTAACATTTCAGGAGGATTGGGTATGAAACGAAACGATATGATAGTTGGTTTGTTCATATTGTCAGCAGTCATTTTTTTGATAATACCAATGCCCGCCATTTTACTTGATATATTATTGGCATTAAATATATCAATTGCTATGGTTGTCTTATTTAATGCAATGTTTGCAAAGGAAGTGCTTAGTATGTCTGCATTTCCTACTATATTGCTGTTTACAACCATATTCCGAATTTCCTTAAATGTATCCAGTACAAGATTGATCTTATCCTCTGGTGAACCAGGAAATGTAGTTGAAACCTTCGGACAATTTGTAGGCGGCGGAAATCTGGTTATCGGTATTATCATTTTTATAATTTTAATTATTGTACAGTTCATGGTAATCAATAAGGGCTCCGAACGTGTTGCAGAAGTTACTGCCCGTTTTACCCTGGATGCTATGCCAGGTAAGCAGATGGCAATTGATGCAGATCTAAATACTGGAGCTATTACGGATGCTGAGGCTAAGGCTCGCCGTGAAAAAATTCAGGAGGAAGCAGCTTTTTTCGGTTCTATGGATGGTGCTACCAAGTATGTAAAGGGTGATGCTATTGCTGGTTTGATTATTACTGTAATCAACATGGTCGGCGGAACCGTAATGGGTATGATGAACCTTGGTTATGGAGCCATGGACGCCTTTCAGCATTTTTCAATTCTAACAATCGGTGATGGATTGGTGAGTCAGATACCGTCCTTAATGATATCTCTGGCAACTGGTATTCTAGTAACAAAGGCTTCAAAGGAAGCGGATTTTGGTGACATGCTGATGTCACAGTTGTTCTCCATACCAAAGGTTTTGTACATGGTGGGAGGAAGCTTGATTGGTTTGGGAATTCTTACTCCGTTGAATGATATTTTATTTTTGGCTTATGGTATGGTATTTATCATATCGGGCAGGGTGATAGCCGGTAAAATTGAAGAAACGCAGATTGAGCAAGAGGTTTCTTCAGAGGAAGTATCAGCGAATGAAATCAGAAAACCTGAAAATGTGGTATCCTTATTACAGGTTGATCCGATTGAGCTGGAATTCGGATATGGTATTATCCCGCTGGCGGATACAAACCAGGGTGGTGACTTACTGGATCGTGTCGTCCTGATTCGAAGGCAAATTGCTCTGGAGCTGGGCTGTGTTGTTCCTATGATTCGTTTGCGCGATAATATTCAGCTCAATCCCAATCAATATATTATTAAGATCAAAGGAATTCAAGTAAGTGAAGGCGAGATATTATTTGATCACTATATGGCCATGAATCCGGGATACGTTGAGGAGGAGATTACAGGAATACCTACTTTCGAACCTTCCTTCCATCTTCCTGCCATATGGATTACAGAAGGTCAAAGGGAAAGAGCAGAGACCCTGGGCTATACGGTGGTAGATCCCCCTTCAATCATTGCAACTCATCTGACAGAGGTGATTCGTGCTCATATCTATGAACTGCTTACCAGACAGGATGTACAACATCTGGTTGACAATATTAAGGATTCCCATTCAACACTGATCGGGGAGCTTGTGCCTAAGCTGCTTAATATTGGTGAGATTCAAAAGGTGCTTCAGAATTTACTTCGGGAAGGAGTCTCCATCCGGGATTTAGTTACTATTTTTGAAACCCTGGCGGATTATGCACCTACCTCACGGGATACAGATGTGCTTACCGAGTACGCCAGACAAAGCTTAAAGCGTGCAATTTCCAATAGATATTTTCCGTCGAATGAGATGACGAGCGTAGTAACGTTAGATCCTAAAGTAGAGCAGGAGATTATGGGCTCTGTAAAGCAATCGGAGCAGGGGGCGTTCCTGACCCTTGACCCAAGTGTTACAAGAGAGATTATGGAGTCTGTTCAAGCAGAAGTACAGAAATTAGAGGAGCTTGGCAAAAATCCAATTATTATTACTTCTCCGATCGTACGAATGTACTTCAAACGGTTGACACAGGATTATTTTAAGGATTTAATTGTAGTATCATATAATGAAATAGACTCCAATGTTGAATTACAGTCAGTAGGGATGGTGACAGTATAGTGATTATCAAAAAATTTCAAGCAAATACGGAGACAGAAGCAATCCTGCTGGCCAAAGAGGAGCTTGGTAAGGATGCGATTGTCATGAATATAAAGACAATATCTCCAAAAGGCATCCACAAGCTATTTCGTAAACCGCTTGTTGAAATTACGGCCGCTGTGGATGAAAATGTAACCTATCGTAACGAGCGGGTTAGAAATTCTGCGCTGGCTACATCGGCAACACAGCGAAAAGCTATGTTTCCGGATATTATATATGATGAGCCCGGAGAGAACTTTGGCAGCCAGCAGGCCGGCAATATTCCTGCTGCCTCTTCTGCAATCGAGTTAAAGCTGAATAATCTACAAAATCTTTTAGAGAAGCAGATGCTGGAGAAGGAAAAGGAGCTGCAGGAAAAACAGAATGCAAAGATTGTGGAAACAAATAAGAATTTGGCATGTATTCAATTAATATATAATCAGCTGGTTTCAAATGAGGTGGATGAGAAATACGCCAACCAGATTATTTCAGAGATTGAAGGAACCCTAAAAAAGGATGCTTCCATGGATAATATACTTGCCAGCTTTTATCAGAAAATTATTTTAAAGCTGGGACAGCCTAAGATGATAAGTGTAGAAGGCAACACACCAAGGTTTATTTTCTTTATTGGGCCGACGGGTGTAGGTAAGACTACTACGATAGCGAAGATTGCTTCTAAATTTAAAGTAAATGAAAAGCTTAAGGTAGCATTTTTAACTGCGGATACTTATCGTATTGCGGCAGTGGAGCAGCTTAGAACCTATGCAAATATTTTAGGAATTCCGCTGAAGGTTGTATACTCTGAGGAAGAAATGCGCCTGGCGAAAGAGGAGTTTGCGAGTTACGATCTGATATTCGTGGATACGGCAGGGCGCTCCCATCGCAGCAAGGAACAAAGAGATGATCTTGAGACTTTGATCAATGTGATCCCACAAGAGGATCGTGAGATTTATCTGGTACTGAGTGCTACGACCAAGTATCGGGATTTAATCAAGATAACAGAAGCATATTCTGAAATCATAAACTATAATCTTATTTTTACAAAGCTAGATGAAACAGGAACGATTGGGAACCTCTTCAATATACGGATGTTAACAGAGGCACCATTATCCTATGCTAGTTTCGGACAGAATGTACCCGATGATATCTCCCGGGTCGATGCGCAGAATATAGCGAAGCAGTTACTGAGGGGACAGTAGGAAAGATAAAAATAACTCACTTTGATAATAAGATGCCGTAATATGGTGTCGTGGAGGCTTATTATGGATCAGGCTGAAAAGTTAAGGAAGATGGTCAAGGAACAGACCGTACCAAGAAGAGTAGCCAGAGTAATTACGGTTACAAGCGGTAAGGGCGGGGTAGGTAAATCAAGTATATCGGTAAATCTTGCAATAGCATTAAGCCGCATAGGCAATCGGGTGATTGTACTGGATGCGGATTTTGGTTTGGCCAATGTGGAGGTTATGCTCGGCATCAGGCCCAGGTATAACCTTGCGGATCTGATGTTCAGGGGCAAGAGTTTAACGGATATTATTACCGAAGGACCGGAGAATATCGGGTTTATATCAGGTGGTTCAGGAATTCAGGAACTGACGAATTTAACCAGGGATCAAATAGTGTATTTGATTCAAAAGCTGGTAGAGTTAGATGAAAAAGCCGATGTCATAATCGTAGATACCGGTGCAGGTATTGCGGATTCTGTTCTGGAATTTGTAGGAGCCAGCTCAGAGGTTCTGTTGGTTGCAACACCGGAGCCAACATCAATTACCGATGCCTATGCATTATTAAAAACCTTAAATAGAAAAACGGATTTGTCACTGGAAGATACTGCGATTAAGATGATTGCAAACCGAGTAGAATCCTATGCGGATGGGAAAGAATTATATGATAAACTCAGTCTGGTCGTTAGTAAATTCCTGGATTTTAAGTTGGAGTATCTGGGCTCAGTTCCTCAGGATCCATCGGTATCCAAAGCAGTTATGAGACAAAAACCTGCAATGATGCTTTATCCAAAATCAGAGTTTGCGTCTTCGCTGACTTCATTTGCCCATAGTTTGAGCGAGAATACAACAGATGATGAGACACAGAATAAAAAAGGAATTGCGCAGCTTTTCACTAACTTACTAAGATCCAGGATTCGAAAATAACAGGCATTCTTACTGAAAGGTTTAATTTGGTGCCGTTCATACCCCCTGGTCTTTTGGGCGAAGAGTCGTAAGAATAAATAGGAAGGGTTGCTACATCCTGTGGGAGGATAGACATGCTGCGTGAAGTTTTAAATTATGGTGATAAAATTGATATTAAACCACTCGATAAATCTGGACGCGAATTACATAACGCAAGAACTTTTGTCAGCCAATTAGTAGAATTTGTGGAGTTAGACATTATATGCATTGCAACACCAATTCTGTACGGAAGAGCTTTGGTGTTGGGAATCGGTGCCAACTTTAGCTTGTGCTTTTATACAAGTAAGGGAGTATACCAATGCAACTGTGTTGTTTTAAGCAATTATAAGGAAAATAACCTGTTAGTTTCTGACGTGAGAATCATAACAGATTTAGTAAAAATACAAAGAAGACAATTTTACCGACTGGAATGTATCTACGATATCGATTATCGTGTGATTACTTCTGAGGAGGAGTTACTTGATAAAATATACCAGGCGGATGAATTTGAACATCCCCAGGAGCGGGAAGAGTGCAAAAAGATGTTAAACCAGCTCCAAAGCCAATGGGTGCATGGTGATATTATAGATATCAGCGGAGGCGGAGCCAGATTCTACTCTAAGCTATTACATAAAAAAGGGGATAAACTCCGAATAGGAATAACGGTTAGAGTTGGTAGTGAAGTCATTCGGATGGATCTGGAAGCGCAAATGGTTGCTTCCTTTAATAATGAAAACAGAGTCGGTGCATTTGAACATCGAGTTCAATTTGTAAATATTTCTCCGAAGGACAGAGAAAGCCTGATTCGGTTTATTTTTGAACAGGAACGCCGTCTAAGAAGAAATGAAAAGGAAAGGTAAAGTCGAAGAATGAAGAAAAATATTTTGATTATAGATGACTCTGCACTCATGAGAAGGGTGATATCTGATATAATAAACGCAGACGAGAGGTTCCAGGTTACAGAAGTGGCAGTGAACGGTCTGGAAGGCTTGAATGTTCTGCTTAACAGAGGCAAAGACTTCGATGCGGTTTTGCTTGATATTAATATGCCAAAAATGAACGGATTGGAGCTGCTTGCTGAGTTAAAGAAACGGAACATAAGAGCAAAAGTAATTATTGTTAGTACCATTGCAACAAAGGACGCCAAGGAAACGATTTATGCCTTAGAACTGGGAGCCTTTGATTTTGTTACGAAACCGGAAAGCTACATTGAGGTTAAGAGCAATCAGTTTTCGAACAATATATTATCCTGTTTGGCGACGGCTACACAAGCAGAAGCGGCTGTGTCGAAAGAGCCTGAGGAGGCGAAGACGGATACACTGAAGCTGGTTAGGCAGCTGGCTCAAAAGAGAAAACCGGTACCAGTTCCTCAGAATGCATCAAAGTTGGTAGCTCTGGCTTGCTCTACAGGCGGCCCGAAGGCGTTGCATACAGTAATACCGGGTCTCCCGAAGAACCTGAATGCCAGTGTACTCATTGTACAACATATGCCGGGTGGATTTACAAAGTCACTTGCAGACCGGTTGAATGAACTTAGCCAGGTTGAGGTAAAAGAAGCAGAGGATGGCGAGATTCTTCGTAAAGGAACCGTATATATTGCGAAAGGCGGTTATCAAATGAGACTGAAGAAGCAGACAGACGGGCAGTATTGTCTTTCAGTTACGAAAGAGCCTGCAAGACACGGACTGTTACCTTGCGCAGATATTATGTACGAATCCTTGACAGAAACGAATTTTGATCAAGTTACCTGTGTGGTATTAACGGGTATGGGTGGTGATGGAACCGCCGGAATAAGGCAACTAGGAAAAAAACAAAATATTTATGTAATTGCACAGAATGAAGAGACAAGCATTGTCTACGGAATGCCGAAGGTGGTTAAAGATGCCGGTTTAGTGGATGAAGTGGTTCCTTTAACTGACGTAGCTGGTGCCATTACAAGAAATGTGGGGGTGTGATAAATGGACGTTAGTCAATATCTTGAGATATTTATTGAAGAAGCAAAAGAGCATTTGCAAAATTTGAATGAGCATTTATTAGTGTTAGAGCGCGAGCCGGAGAATGAAAATACCATCAACGAAATTTTCCGTGCAGCACATTCGTTAAAGGGAATGTCCGGAACCATGGGCTACAAGAGAATGCAACGCTTAACCCATGATATGGAGAATGTATTCTCCGAAATCCGTAATGGTAAGATGAAGGTTTCCTCTAATCTGGTGGATGTATTATTTAAGGGACTGGATGCACTGGAGGCATATCTTACTAATATTCAGGCGGAAGCGAATGAAGGTGAGGACGACAATGAAGATATTATTAATGCATTGAATGAGATCTTAAACGTCGGACTTGGCAAAGCTTCTGAGGTAAATGTTACTGTAACTACTGCTGAAATTAAGACAGCAGCAGTGGAGGCTTCCACCAGCCATGGCAAGATGAAGTTCTTTGATGTGAAGATTGAAGAGCATGAAAAGAAGGCAATGGTGAAGGCGGGGACACTAGGGCTTAATGTGGTTGGACTTACGATATATATCCAGGAATACTGTGTATTAAAGGGTGCCAGAGCATTCATGGTAAATCGCTCCCTGGAAGAGTTTGGCGAGATTATAAAGCTTAATCCCAGTGCGCAGGATCTGGAAGATGAAAAATACGATTTTGAATATTCAGCCTTCATAATTACCAAAGAAACACCCGACAAGCTGGCAAAGCTTGCTGCAAATGTTTCAGAGGTAAAAGAAGTGGTTGCGGATTATTACAAATTATCAGAAGCTGATATTGCAGCATTTTCAAAGCAGCTGACCCAAGACGATGCAAAATCAGAGGTAGTTCAGGTGAGTGAGACGGTATCCTTAAAGTCTGGGGCCACCGCAGCAGCTGCAAAGCAGCCAGCAAAACCTGTTGCAAACCGCTCTGTTCGTGTAGACATAGAAAAATTAGATGTACTAATGAATCTTGTCAGCGAATTAATTATTGCCAAGAACGGACTGGTATCTATTAGTGATACCAATGATACTACCTTGGATAATTCATTCCACGAACAAATTGAATATTTGGAGAGGGTTACAACAAATCTTCATGAATCTGTAATGAAAACCCGAATGGTACCAATTGAAAGCGTGGTAAACCGCTTCCCTAGAATGATCCGGGATTTATCCAAGAAGCTGGATAAAGAAATGGAACTATATATGACCGGTGAAGAGACAGAGCTTGACCGAACAGTAATTGATGAGATTGGTGATCCTTTAATGCATTTACTTCGTAATGCTGCGGATCATGGTCTGGAAAGCAATGCGGAAAGAGCGAAAAACGGTAAAAATCCGGTAGGCTCCATCTATCTGGATGCATATCAGGATGGAAACAACGTAGTGATCGAAGTACGGGATGATGGTGCCGGAATCAATGCAGAGAAGATAAAGTTAAAGGCAATTGAAAAAGGTAAGATATCCGAAGAACAGGCAGCACGCATGACGGATAAGGATATTATTGATATCCTATTCCAGCCAAGCTTTTCAACGGCAGAGGCTGTGACGGATGTATCCGGACGAGGTGTTGGTCTTGATGTAGTTAAGACTAAGATTGAAGCCTTAGGCGGAGAAATTGAAGCAAAGACAAAGCTGGGAGAAGGCTCCAACTTTATTATACGCTTACCTTTAACCTTGGCAATTATTCAAGCATTAATGGTAATCATTGGTGATGAAAAGTATGCGCTTCCATTAGGAAGTATTCAGACAGTAGAAGATATCCCCAGCTCTGAATTTAAGGATATACAAGGGAAGGAAGTAATTAATTTAAGAGGGAGTGTAGTTCCTATTGTACGCCTTAGCAAGATTCTTGGCTGCAAGAAACCGGAGAAGGAGCCGGAGGAGCTTCTGGTGGTTATTGTTAAGAAGGGCGAAAGACTTGCCGGTATGGTTGTAGATGAATTGATCGGACAGCAGGAAATCGTTATTAAATCCATTGGTAAGTATATTAAGAATCATAAGATTATCAGCGGTGCGACCATCCTCGGTAATGGTGAGGTAGCGTTAATTCTGGATGTCAATTCATTAGTGTAGGGAGGGATTGTGATGGCAGCTTTAGATTCAAAGCAATATATTATTGCATATCTTAATAATCAGCCATTTGGCATTGATATTAAATACATAGATAATATTATCGTATTGCAAAGTATAACAAGAGTACCAAAGGCTCAGTCTTATTTTAAAGGTGTAATCAACCTGCGTGGTGAAATCGTTCCGGTTATGAGCTTAAGAAGCCGATTGGAGCTACCGGAGGTAGAATACACTCCAAAGGCAAGAATTATTATTGTCAGACCAGAATTGCAAGCAGCTCCGGTTGGTATGATTGTGGATGAGGTAAAGGAAGTAATTACCTTAGATACAAGTGCAATTGAGAAAATGACTTATGATGAAAGTGATATTAAGGGCAGTTTCAGTAATGGCGTCGGAAAATATGGCAGCGAATTAATTAATCTATTAAATATTCCGACCGTTATTGTTGATAAGGAAGTAAGCGAAAGCAGATAAATGAATAATTCGCTTTCGTATGAAATGAAAGCATGGACGATGGTTTTTGCAATTCCCTAAATTATTAATAATGTGAGGTGTGTGGTGTCCCAGATTAATTTAAATCAAATCGATAATATGCAATATGATGTACTAAAGGAAATAGGAAATATTGGTGCAGGGAATGCCACAACCGCTCTCTCGCAGATGATTAATTCAAAGATTGATATGAAGGTTCCGAAAGTTGATCTCCTGGAGTTTAAAGAACTTTCTGATATCGTCGGTGGTGCGGAGAATATAGTAGTAGGTATATTATTTACCCTTGAGGGGCAAATTGATGGCATGATGATGTTTATGATGGATATGGACGCAGCGAAGCATTTGGTGAATTTATTACTGGGCGGAGCTTATGAAGCTGAGTCGGGTGAGTTTTCCGAAATGGAGCGTTCTGCCTTGAATGAGATTGGTAATATTATCGCAGGTGCATATTTGTCATCCTTATCTTCTTTGACTAATTTATTAATTACATCAAGTATTCCCTATATGGCGATTGATATGTCAGGAGCGATATTAAGCGTACCTGCCATTGAATTTGGAAAAATTGGTGATAAAGCATTACTGATCGAGACAGAATTTGGAGATACAGACAATGCTGTAAATGGATTTTTCATATTAATTCCGACAATCGATTCCTACAGAGCTATATTGACATCCTTAGGATTATAGGTGAATACATGAGCGAAATGATAAAGGTAGGTATGGCGGACTCTAATGTGTGTATATCGCCGAATGCAATAACAACCCTGGGACTGGGTTCCTGTGTTGGTATTGTATTATACGATCCGGTTCGGAAGATTGCCGGAATGGTACACGTTATGCTGCCAGATAGTACAAAGATAATAAACAATGAAAATAAAGCTAAGTTTGCAGACACAGGAATAGATTTATTAATCAACCAGATGCTTTCCATCGGAGCGGAACGCAGAAGTCTGGTTGCTAAAATAGCTGGCGGTGCTCAGATGTTTGCCTTCGGAGCGAACAATGATATGATGCGGATTGGTGATAGGAATGTAGAGGCAACCAAGCTAAAACTACAACAGCTGGGAATTAGTTTAAAAGCAGAAGATACCGGAGCTAATTATGGTAGAACAATTGAATTTTATCCAGAGACCGGAATGCTGCTGATCAAATCTGTCGGTAAAGAAAAGAAGACGATATAGTGTAAATAGGCTTGGTATAGGATTCATGGATTGAACTGATTGGGAACAGGCAGCTGTTTCCCATGATATAAGCTAAGAGAAGAGGACAAGCATTATTGCGTGCCTTCTTCTTTTACGAATGGAGGGATAAATTTGAAGGAACGATATATACCGCCATTTATAATGTTAATAGCAGCAGCTATTACAAGCATTATTAACATAATCAATCAAGTAGAAATTGTTACGGCTTTAAAACGTTTGCTTCTGGTAATTATTATTTTTTATATTCTGGGGTTGGTTCTAAAATCAGTTATGAAAGTGGCGCTTTCGAAGTTTGCTGAGAAAGAACAAACAGGGGAAAAGCAGGAGGAACAACAACCGGAAGAGGAAGAAAAATAACCTCTGTATAAATAATCAGGTGGATTTCAGGAGGAGCTATGAACGCAGACTACAAACAAAAGCTCTGGGAAGAGTATGCAAAAAAAAGAACTCCAGAACTTCAGGAAAAAATAATAATTGAATATGCAGGGTTAGTTAAACTGGTAGCAGGCCGATTAAGCATGTATTTGGGGTACAACGTAGAATATGATGATTTAGTTGGTTATGGTACCTTTGGCTTAATTGATGCCATCGATAAATTCGATTATAATAAAGGTGTAAAGTTTGAAACCTATGCTTCACTGCGAATAAGAGGAGCAGTTCTGGATCAGATTCGTAAGATGGACTGGATACCAAGAAGTATACGCCAAAAACAACGGAAAATGGATTTGGCTTATCATAATTTAGAGGTAAAGTATGGACGGTTGGCCAGTGATGAGGAAGTAGCCGGTGAATTGGAAATATCCGTCGAGGAGTTGGAGAACTGGCAAAACCAGACAAAGATCACCAATATCATTTCCCTGGATGAATTTATGGATCAAGGCTCTGAAGCTAAGGTGGAACAAAGCCTAAAAACTGATTTTGAACAGCCGGATCGAATACTTGAAAAACAGGAATTGAAGGAAATTCTAATTCGAACCTTGGAGACTCTTACGGAAAAGGAAAAAAAGGTGATTATTCTTTATTATTACGAAGAACTAACCTTAAAAGAAATTAGTCGTATTCTGGAGGTATCAGAGTCAAGGATTTCTCAATTGCATACGAAAGCATTACAAAAGCTAAAACTGCGACTTGGAAATAATAATATGGAACTCTTTGCTGGGTATTAATGAGATCTGCAGAGCTGTTCCCATCCGGCTTTGAGAAACCTTACGGATGAATGACCGTTCGTGTGAAATGTAGCGCATTTTACATTCGGCATTATACGGCCTTGTGGATGAATGGCCTTTAACGTGGAAAGAAGAACCGCGAGCTGTGGTTTTTCCTATATAGCAATACCGCTTTTGGGAGGCGGAAGCAGGGGATAATACGTAGGAGGAGAATTATGAGCGGGAAGAATGGTTACTTTCAGTTAGTTACAAGGGATGATGGAACTTATTTAAGAATCTACGCACCGGAAGCAGCTGGGGAGCCTGTGTATTATGAGGAAATCAGTAATTATCTGATGGATCAGAAGCTGTATGAAGTTGATAAAATTGCAATTGGCAGAGCATTGAATACCTTAGATGGAACAGTTGAAGTAAAGATATCTCCAATGCTAATGCCACGAGTAGATGAGTATGTATCCGTAAATATTATGGAAGAACGGATGTATGCAAAAGCAAGGTTTTATCCCCCCGCTAATAATGGAATGCTATTAACAAAAGAAGATATTATCAATGCATTGGTTCGCAGTGGTGTAAAATATGGGGTTGATGAACTGGAAGTAAGTAATTTTCTTAATGAGAGAAACTACTGTACGGATTATGTACTTGCCAAAGCTACCCCACCAGTACAAGGAAGGGATGCATTGATTACATATCATTTTAATACAGACCTGAGTCTCAAACCCAAGCGAAACGATGATGGCTCTGTAGATTTTCACCAGCTGGATGTGATCAGTCATTGCAGCAAAGGGGATTTGCTGGCAACGCTTACTCCAATTGAACTGGGCAAGCCGGGGATTGATGTATGCGGAACACTAATTCGCCCCTTAAAAGTGAATAATAAAGTGCTACGTCATGGGAAAAACATTCAGTTGTCTCCGGACGGTCTTCAGATGTTTTCACTCGTGGACGGGCATGTTGCTTTAACCGATGGAAGAGTATTTGTATCTGATACCTATGAGGTTGTAGCGGACGTAGATGCTTCTACCGGCGATATTGTATATGAAGGAAATGTTGTGGTAAAGGGTAATGTAATTACCGGATATTCCATTCGTGCAAGAGGAGATGTGGAAGTAAATGGCGTCGTGGAAGGTGCCTATATCGAAGCAGGTGGACAGATTATCTTAAAGCGTGGAATGCAAGGTATGAGCAAGGGAATATTAAAAGCGAACGGAAATGTTGTTTCAAAATTTTTAGAGAACTCAGAAGTAATCGCCGGCGGATATGTTTCGACAGAATCCATCCTGCATTGCAAGGTTTCTGCAAAGGGAGATGTTATTGTAGGAGGGAAAAGAGGCTTTGTAACTGGCGGTGAAATCCGTTCGGCTTCCATGATTTCCGTAAGGACAGCAGGCTCCACATTGGGAACTATGACCCTGCTGGAAGTGGGAATTGATCCTAAGATCATTGCCGAATTCAGAGAACTGGAGAAAAAAATTGCAACCATGGCAGCGGATAAGGAGAAGCTGGCTCAGGCGCTGGTCTTATATCGGAAAAGACTCTCGATGGGGATGCAGCTTACCGACGAAAAGAAGGAATATCTAAAACAGGTTACGCAGAGCAATATCATGCTGGAAGCACAACTCAAAGAAGCTCGGAACCGCTACGAGGAACTGAGAGCCGAGGTTGATAACAAAAGCGCAGGTGTAATTAAGGTGTCCGATGTGATTTATCCTGGTACCAAGCTGGTGATATCCAATGTTAATTACTATGTACGGCAAGAGACACATCACAGTAAATTTGTTCGGGATCGTGCAGATATTAGAGTATTACCAATGTAAAGCTGCGTCAACAGGGGAGGTAGAGATATGTCTGTTAATCGAATTGATCTTGCTAAATTGCCGGAGATATCCCAATATAAGCATATGGAAACTCAAAGACAGCAGCATGCCCATGATGCCATTAACCAGAATTTTCAAAACCTGGTTAATCAGCAGCATCAAAAGCCTCAAGGAACCACGAAGCCGGAGAATCCGGAGCTGCACTATGATGCGAAGGAAAAGGGAAGCAATGAATATTATTCTTCCGGCAATAAAAAGAAAAAAGGGAAGAACGAAGATAAAAAAAATCCAGAGGAACCTAGGAAAAGCGGAGGCTTTGATATAAAGATTTAATTATATGATCCAGTTTCATCCTGGAGGCATGGTTTTAAGACCTGCCGATTCATACTTAACTCGAAAAAATGATTTTAGTAAAAAGCATCTAAGTTATCAGAATGGAGATATCATGAGCCCGTTAGAAATTATTTTAATGATTTTAGGTATTATTATAGTTATAGTTAGCTGTGTCCTTGTTGATAAAAATAGCAAGAATGATGGTAAAAAGGCAGTCATTCCACTTACTTTTGAAGATATCTCGGAGGAAGATAAGAAAAAGCTGCTGGACAAAATAAGAGAGCAGATCGAGGATATCAGCGAGGAAACAATTATTCGAACAGATGATACATTAAGTAAGGTATCAAATGAAACAATAATTGCAGTGAATGAATTTTCAGATCAGATCCTTGAAAAAATAAAACGGAACCATGAGGAAGTGGTCTTCCTTTATAATATGTTAAATGATAAAGAAAAAGAAATGAAGGCTGCGATCAAAGAGATTGATTTATCGAAGAAGAAAGTTCAGGAGATCATAGAAAGCAAGACTGCAATTGAAAGACTGCAGGCCGCAAAAGGCGCGAAGAATGTTATGCCAGAGCAGACAGCAGCAAAGGCTCAGCCTGTTCAGCAGCAGCCAAAGGATTCCCAGGCAGAAGTAGAAGTGCCTTCACTCAATAGCTTAAATACAAATAATAATACACAAATTTTAGATCTCTATTCTCAAGGAAAATCGGTAATGGAAATTTCGAAATTTCTGGGAATGGGACAAGGCGAAGTAAAATTAGTGATTGATTTGTTTAAGGGGAAGAAATAAGGGAAGGCTTGGTGCTAAGATGAAATTGAAATATTATATGAGGGGTCTGGGAATAGGAATTATTCTTACGACCCTTATCTTAACCATAGGGAATAATACGATATCCGATGAAGAAGTTATTCGGCGTGCCAATGCACTTGGTATGTCGTTCAAGGATGAAGAAGAGGATAAACTTGATAAAATGCTTGGTAACAATGGCGCAGAGGAACAGGTAGTTACACCTGTTGTAACTATAACGATTACCCCCTCACCCACTAACGCAGAGGAGCCTGCTTCAGAGCTTACACCCACCGGACAGCTAACGCAAGTACCTGAACCGACTCTGGCTCCTGTAGAAGAAAAGAAACCAACGGCTGCACCGGAACCAACCTCAGCAGCTAAGCCAACGACGGAACAAAAACCAACCGAGACAGTAAAGCCAACAACAGCGCCAAAGGCTGATATTGTAACAAAGCCAGTGAGTGGATCAAAAATTTCTTTTACCATAGAAAGTGGAATGGGATCCGGAGAGGTGGCAAAAGTGTTAATGCAGGCAGGGGTGATTGAAGATGCAGCTGATTTCAATCGCTATATTATGAAACAAGGACAAGCAGGGAATATTAAAATTGGAGTGTTCAAAATAAAAAAGAATGCAAGCTATGATGAAATTATGAAGCTGATTATTTTGGACTGAAGCTACCGAAGGATCGAAATACACTGAATTAATAAAATAGTACTTGCTATCATAGAAGTGATATGGTATAATCTTGTAGTTGTATTGGAGGAATATATTCCATATTCCTAGCATAATAACAAATTGGCGTTAATTCATCGCCTTATATGAGAGGTTAAAAACTTCCCATATCCAATTATTACACGCATATTGATTTCAGCAGTGGTGCCAGCGAGCAATGGTCTGTGAGGAATATGATATATGCGGAAGAAAACAACCAATCGGAGGTAAATTATGAGCGTTATTTCAATGAAGCAGTTATTGGAAGCGGGTGTACATTTCGGACACCAAACAAGAAGATGGAACCCTAAGATGGCAGAGTACATCTACACAGAGAGAAACGGTATCTACATCATCGACTTACAGAAATCTGTAGGTAAGGTTGACGAAGCTTATACAGCAATCAAGAACATTGTTGCTGAAGGCGGTACTGTATTATTCGTTGGTACAAAGAAGCAGGCACAGGATGCTGTTAAGTCAGAAGCTGAGCGTTGCGGTATGTACTTTGTAAATGAGAGATGGTTAGGTGGTATGTTAACTAACTTCAAGACCATCAAGAGCAGAATTGAAAGATTAAGAGAAATCGAAAGAATGTCCGAAGACGGTACTTTTGAAGTTCTTCCTAAGAAAGAAGTAATTCAGTTAAAGAAAGAATGGGAAAAGCTTGAGAAGAATCTTGGCGGTATCAAAAACATGAAGAAATCTCCGGATGCAATCTTTGTTGTAGATCCTAAGAAGGAAAGAATCTGTATCCAGGAAGCTCATACACTTGGTATTCCTTTGATCGGTATTGCAGATACGAACTGTGATCCAGAAGAATTAGATTACGTAATTCCTGGTAATGATGATGCGATCAGAGCAGTTAAATTAATCGTATCCAAGATGGCAGATGCTGTTATCGAAGCAAACCAGGGTGTTCAGTTAACTGATTCCGTGGAAGCTGCTGATGAGGCTGAACTTGCAGAAGCAATTGCTGAGTAATTAAAGGATTGCAGCAATCGAATCAATTTATTGATTCAATTATAGGGAATTATAAGTACCCCGCCTTAACAGCGGGGTACTATGAGAGTATACGGGATAAATCTTTTCTTAATTCTGAATAGAAGTAGAAAGGATTTGATCTCAGCTCAACGAAATAGATTTTAACACTACTATTAAAAATATGTGCTGAGCCAGGGGACAGGCTATAAAGCAATCGGACAATAGATTGAATTATCGGTTTGATGTATCTGGCACACGAAAATGGAGGTTAATCATGGAAGTTACAGCTAAAATGGTAAAAGATTTAAGAGATATGACTGGTGCTGGAATGATGGATTGTAAGAAAGCTCTTGCAGCAACGGAAGGTGATATGGATAAAGCCGTTGAGTTCTTAAGAGAAAAGGGACTTGCAGCAGCTGAGAAAAAAGCTGGAAGAATTGCAGCAGAAGGTATTGTTGACGTTAATGTAAGCGCAGATGCTAAGTTAGCAGCTATTGTTGAAGTTAATTCTGAGACAGACTTTGTTGCTAAGAATGAAAAATTCAGAGATTTCGTTGCAGCAGTTGCAGCACAGGCAGCTAAGACAACAGCAGCTGATGTTGATGCATTCCTTGCAGAGGCTTGGGCTCTTGATACTTCTAAGACAGTGAAAGAAGAGTTAGCTTCCATGATCGCAGTAATCGGTGAGAACATGTCAATCAGAAGATTTGATAAAGTTGTTGCTGAAAGCGGATTTGTAGTATCTTATATCCATGGCGGCGGTAGAATCGGTATCCTTGTTGATGTTGATTGCTCTGTTAACAACGAAGCAACACAGAAAGCTGCTAAGAATGTAGCAATGCAGATTGCAGCTTTAAATCCGAAGTATGTTGATCAGTCTGAGATTTCTCCAGAGTTCATCGCTCATGAGAAGGATATCTTAAAGGCTCAGATCATGAATGATCCTTCCAATTCCAAAAAACCTGAGAACATTATCGAAAAAATGTTAGAGGGACGTTTACAGAAGGAATTAAAGGAATTCTGTCTTGTAGATCAAACTTATGTTAAAGATGGTGATCTATCTGTTGGACAGTACCTGGCTAACGTTTCCAAGGAAGTTGGAGCAGACATGAAGGTTAGACGTTTTGTTCGTTTTGAAACAGGCGAAGGTATTGAGAAGAAGGTAGAAAACTTTGCAGAAGAAGTTGCAAAGCAGATGGGTAACTAATCGATACTACTGCCAGCTTCCTCTAGAAAGCTTGCAAAGCAGATGGGTAAGGAATTCCTTATGCCTGGCAATTTCCGCAGGAAGTCTTACAAGTAGGTGGGTACCAATTTTATATTATATATGTAATTATGAACCGTCGGGAACCTAGAGTTTTCGGCGGTTTTCTGTGTGCCCGATGGACACACGTTGTGTTGAAATTGGACAGCAGTGAAGATCTCTTGCTAGGGAGAAAGCGAAGTGATTGGTGCAAAAATTTAGAAGGAATTCGCCTTCATTAACAAAGGCGAAAAGGCTTGGTTTAAGGTGGTACAGGGGATATCCGGTCGTAGGGAGGAACTTATGAAAATACTAGTTAGTGAACTTGCAAAATTATATGGATTAACAAATCAAACCATACACTATTACGAAGAGAGGCAAATGATACTACCGTCAAGAGATGTAATAAACAATTATCGCTACTTTGAAGCACTTGATTTACGGCGCCTTGGTGGAATCAAAAAATATCGTAATGCAGATTTTTCCTTGGGAGATGCTTATAAAATGTGTATGGATGATACTCAAAGCGATATCATGGATCGCTTGACCGCTCAGAGAATAGAGATCCAAAAAGAAATTGATAAGAAGCAATTCGTCATGGATCAGATTAATGAAAAAATTGAGGCATATACACGATACAAATCAGGAAAGCAGGAATACGTAATAAAGGAGATCATGGATCAATACATTTTGGTGTCCTATGATAAAGAGATCATATATCAAGATCAGGCGTTCCAAAAGGAAGCAACACCTTGGTTTAAGAATATCTTTTTTACTGAAGCAATCAGTATCTACGAATATAACATTACTCATAAATCCTATGAGAAAATCGCTTATGGGATGGCTGCATCCGAGAAGGTCTTTCAATTTCTTAAATTAAAGAAAACCAAGAATGTACGTAAAATTGAAAAAGGGCTTTGCTTAACCTATATGACTTCCATGAAGGAGAAGGAAGCAGTGGATGAGGAATTTAAAAGGATGAAGGCGTATTTGGATACCACTCACTATAAGCTGCGTGATTTACCGTTAGTAAAAACAATCATAGCATCAAAAGATGATGAAAATGATTACGAACTTTTTGTGGAGATTATTTTACCGATTCTATAATATTTCTCTTGAACTCTCAAACCTTTGATACTGTAAACTAACATTGTTATTTATTAAACAAAGGAAAGTGGGAAAAGAAAGTTATGAGAATGAAAACGAACACGAAACGAAGCATTGCTATTGTATTAATCCTGGCTCTTATACTAAGCCTAACGGGTTGCAGCAATAGCCGTACTGAAAGTAGTACCGGTACTACTACCAGTACAACTACCAGTACTACGAAAACATCAGGTATCTATACTCCGGGTACCTACGAAGCCGCAGCTCAAGGATTTGGTGGCAGTGTGGTTGTTAAAGTAACGGTAGATGCTGACAAAATCATTGATGTCGTGATTGAGGGGGACATGGAGACAGAAGGCGTTGGTTCGAAAGCAGTGGAAGCGCTTCCTGGGCAAATCATCGCTGCAAATAGTACAAAGGTCGATGGAATTTCAGGTGCTACGCATTCAACAGATGCAATATTAAAAGCGGTTGATGAAGCGCTGGCATTAGCCAGAGGAGAGGAAACTGCCCCCAAAGCTGTTCAAGATGGTGAATATGTTGTTGAAGAGATCGGACATGAGGGAAAGGTAGTCGTGGCAACTACATTTTTGGATGGGGAGATTACCAATGTTAAAGTGTTGAATCAGGATGAAACACAAGGAATCGGAACCTATGCGGTAGAGAGAATTCCTCAAAAGATTGTTGAGGCACAAAGCATCAATGTCGATGGTGTCTCAGGTGCTACTGTAACTACCAATGCAATTCGTTCCGCAGTTGGCAAATCAATTGAGAAGGCTGGCGGTGATGTACAGGTATTTAGCAAAGAGCCTAAAAAAGCAGAGATCACTCCAAGTGAAAAGGTTGAAAATGTACAGGTTGCCATTATGGGTGCCGGAACCGCAGGGCTTTTTGCTGCAGCACAGTTGTTAGACAAAGGCGTAAAGGACGTAATCCTTTTTGAAAAGCAGGATATCCCTGGCGGTTGTATGCCATTGACCTATGGCGGAATTATAATGACAGATTCTAAAGTATATAGTAATTGGGGCTTGGGATCAGCGAATTATGCTTCCTGGGAAACAATGAAAGCGAACTATACCAACTATATGACAGCAACAGGGAAAGAGTTTAATCCGGAATTTCCTTATATGAGTAAGATGTTTATGAAAAGTGGAGAAATGTATGACTGGATGGTAAGTATTGGTGTTGGTTTCAATTCTCTTGGAAGTACCGGATTTCCTTATCCGGTATTGGCCCCGGGTGTATATGAAGGCGGTTCCGGATATGCAATGCAGTTCTTAGTGGATCGTGTTGAAGCAAAAGGCGGAAGAATTATTTATGCCACACCGGTAAAAGATCTGGTGCAAGATGACCATGGAAGAATTACCGGTCTTGTTGCAGAAGGCAAGGATGGAACAAACTGGAAGGTAAATGCGGATGCGGTCATTATAGCCTCTGGAAGCTTTGCAAAGAATAAAGAACTGGTGAAACAATATTTTCCCGAATGGTCGGAGCATGAGTTCAATACAATTCCCTCTTTAACAGGAGATGGATTACTGCTGGGAATGAAGTATGGTGCAGGCATCGAAGATATGGGTGCTGAGGTACCTGGATTTTTAGCAAGCTATGTTTCTCATTTTGAACTGGCATTTATGCACTTAACAGTACCTGGACTAATTGTAAATATCAAGGGAGATGAATTTGGCGATATTGTAAAGATGAATCATCAGGTAATGTCCCAAGCAAAAGCAGATCCGACAAATGGAGATACCTTCTACTATATTTTTGATGGGGCAGCCGCCGCTCAAGCATACAAGAGTGATGTGTATGGTTTTGATACGTACAAAGGAATATTCGAAAAGGGTGAAGCGGTTCATTATGATTCCATAGAAGAATGCGCTAAAACTCTTAATTTGCCCAACCTGTTAAAGACAATTCAGACTAACAATAATTTATGCTTGCAGGGACAGCCTAATCAGTGGGGCAGAACGGATCTGCCTCATATTGATGATAACGATGGAGTGTGGGCATTACGAGTAGATCCTAATGTCTATTTAACAACTGGAGGTCTAAAGATTGATCCGGATTCCCATGTATTAACTCAAGAAGGCAAAATTATACCTGGGCTATTTGCCGCTGGAGATGTATGTGGTTCGATTGAACAAAAAGATGGCGTCACTTATGGATATGGCTTTGCCTCCGCAATGTCCTTTGGCGCAGTTGCCGCAGATACCATTGCAAAAGATATAAAGTAATTATAGGTAAAAAGAGAATATCTACTTGTCAAGTTTAGGGAATGGCAACGGGATTGTAATAACTTTGTGTAGGAAGAAAATAATTGAATAAAGGGATCTCTCAAGCTTTGATAATGATTAGCTTGAGAGATCTTTTTTATGATAAGTATCCTTTTGTTTTTTTAGAAAGATAGGGATGTGCTTAGCCAAGGAGGGCGCTTTGATGCTTACTTTGAATAGTATTAATATCATCTTGTGATATAACAAAATATGGTATAATATGATCAACAGAGATATTAAGTGACCTTCAAGAAGAATGTACTGATAAAATACTATTAAACTTAAAAAAAGGAGTTATATGCATGAAGCGATTTGTGATTGTCCTTGCCATAACCATAATTCTTGCTACTTTATTCTCCTGCTCGGGTACAGAAAAAATTCCCGAGAAGCCGGAAGACACAACACTTGAGTTCTGGATTACACAGGATGTTTCAGAAACTGACTTTTCCGATTACTATGAAATATTAGGGTGGTTTGGCGCCAGACAATATTATGGCTCCGGTTATCAATCGATCATCGGTGAAAATGGGTATGAAGTTGAACCGGAATATTACGTAAAATATAAGATTACAGCATGGCCAGATTATGCAGATGGTGGTCAATATATAACTTCAATTGAGTTTAATGATCCGAAAGTTATTGTATATGGATTAACGGTTGATTCATCCTTAGAAGAGTTTGAACAGGTATTCAGTGAGAAGGGATATGAACTTTCCAAAGATAGCTCGGAAATGAATGATCGTTATACCGCTACAAAGAAAGGTATCAGTTTTTCCATAGAAACTGTGGATGGGAAACGGAGCTTTTCCATCCATGCTGAGGTTACAAACAAGGAAGGGATTGTTTTCTAAAGCAAAGATCTTTAACCTGTCTGAAAAAGTAATTTATTGATAAAAAAATAACAACATGGTATGATGTTGGTATATAATGTCGTTTCAGGAGGGGGATTGAAGATGACAAGTATGTTGTACTCCTGCTTTATAACTGCGATGGAAACTCTGAATTTTACGACTGCCGCACAGAAAGTACATATAACGCAGCCGGCATTCAGCAGGAATATTGCAGCTTTAGAGAAGGAATTGGGGTTTGCTTTGTTTTGGCGAAGTAAACAGAATGGATTAAGAGTAAGCCCTGCGGGGTTGGCAATGTACAATGGTCTTAAGTCATTGGCACAGGAATATGCGGATCTGGTAGAGGATGCGCAAAGAATCAGTCGGGGGGAGCAGGGAAAACTGGTCATTAGCATTTTAAACGGGTGCTGTATGGACAGTAAAATGTTTCAGGTCATTCATGGCTTTCAAGCACAATATCCTAAAATTGCGGTGGAACTAAAAAGCTGCAGTTTTGCCCAGCTGATTGAAAGTGTGGAAAGTGGTATGAGCGATGTTTGTTTTTGCCTGAAAATTGCGATTGAAGAAAAGGATAAACTATTGCATGAAGTGGTATACACCTCAGATAGTTATCTGGCTGTGCCGGCAAGATTGGGCTGTGATAAAAGCAAGGAATATTGCTTATTGGACTTTAAAGATGAAGTGTTTTTGTTATCACAGGATAGTCCAAGGATTAATGAAATATTCGTTGAGGCCTGTAAAATAGCCGGTTTTGATCCAAAGACAAAGATGGCACCGGATTATGAAACAAAGATGCTCTGTGTGGAAATCGGGGAAGGAATTGCGGCACATAACAATGAACATTACATGAAGAGCAGTAACTATGTTAATTTTGTTAAAGTGAAGGAATTACATCCGGTTGAGAGTGCGCTGGTATGGAACAAAGAGAATTATAATCCTTCCATTGCACTGTTTTACTCCTTGTGTGATCAGATTATGACCTCATAAATTTTAAGCATTTCACCATCTCAAATTTTATTGGTATATTTAATATATCAATAAAAAGGAGATGGTGTTTTTTTATGGAAAAAATGATGAAACCAAAGGTTCCAGTTTCTGAGATGGATCAACAAAAGTCTTACTTTAAGTATTATCTCACGAATTCGACACCGGTTGCACCGGACAAATTGGGGAAAGTCTTTCGTGGACCGATGAATCCTGTGAATGCATTGCCATTTGCACAAAGAAACCGGATGTTTGAACCGGAATTTATCCAGGAAGAGATTGGCTACTGTGTTATGTCTGATGGAACAGGTTATGTATCGGATATGACCTTTATGCCCGGTGTAACTGCAAAGATGGTGGATTGGTGGTTTGCCTGGAGAAGTCTGGAACCCCTGCGTTATGTGATTGGTAATCCGTACTCGCACATTCAGGCTATGACAATGCAGATGGAGAAAATGAAGGATGAAGATTTAAGTTATCAGGAAAGATATTGGGATTCAACACAGACGGTAGTAAAGGTTGGGGAGATGGGTCCGACATCAGAGTTTATGAATTTCAAATGTCCTTCCGATGTGGGCTTTGATATGGAGCAAATACGAGCAGAGGATGGGTCTAGCTTAATCTGTGCCAGATGCTACAGCAAAGGGACTCCTCCATTTGCGCAGCCAGATTATTTTGTTACTCATCACGTACATGAGGTAGAAGGCGGCGTGGAGGTTAGAAGCAGATATTGGCTGGGCTGGAGTGTTCGTTACGGCAGAGACTATAAGGAGTTGCAGGATGGACTTCGGATGCCGCCAATGCTGCCCATGGGATGTATACTACAGAATATGACAGAGTGGGCACAGCTTTCGATAATTCTTCCGGATTTATATTCGGAAGAAAAAGATAATTTCACAAATTGTAATATTTCGTAATTGGATAAAAGATAATTTTGAAAGGAGGTAACTGTTTTGATCAACACGAAGCATATCATTAATTTCAATTCAGAAAATTGCGTTGGCTGTAAGCTATGTTACAAAGCCTGTTTCATTGATGTAATCCGGTGGGATGAGGAAAAGAAACAGCCAATATTTCAATATGTAGAAGACTGCGAACACTGTAATTACTGTGAAGTATCCTGCAAGAAGGGATGCATTGAGGTCATTCCGGATTTTGAGAGTCAAGGCTTTAGACAAAGCTTTGACCAATATCGATAAGGAGGAGAGTATAAATTATGGGACAATTGCAATATGAAGAGGTCAGAGAGTATGCGGACATTCTAATTATTGGTGGGGGTATTGCAGGTCTGACAGCTGCTGTTTCTGCAAAGGAGAAGAATCCTGAGGCAGAAGTAATCATTGTGGAAAAGCAGACCACCGGATATGGCGGAAAGGCAAATAAGGGTGGTGGAGTTCTTCAGTATTTTGACTTGGAGCACACAACCCCAGAGATGTTTACCGAATATCATGCACATTCTGTCGGATGCTATCTCGGTAATCAGAATATGATGAAAAAATATGTAGCTATGAATACAGAGATGTTAGACCGCTTGGAAGGCTGGGGAGTAACCATTCCAAAGAAGCGAATTCCGACAGGACCCATGACATATATCATTGGTGTAGATTTGAATATTACATTGCAAATGAGAAGAAAAGCAGAAAAACTGGGAGTAAGGATTATTGATAAAGTAACAATTTCTGATCTGCTGACAGAGGGAGATAGAATTGCTGGAGCTGTTGGATATAGTATACTGGATGGTACTTTTTATACCTATACAGCAAAGACGGTAGTCCTTGCAACAGGTTCACAAAATTACAGAATTGCACCAATGTGGAGTAACGGACGTGGGGATGGTATTGCTGCGGCCTACCGTGCGGGTGCGCAGATGAGAAATCCTGAGTTTGGCAACTTTGCACAACTTTATAAATTACATAGCTTCCAGGAGGTTGTCTTCGGAGAAAACAATATGTATAACGCACTAGGTGAAAATGTCACCAAGAATTTCCGTCGCTTCCCGGAGGCCGACATCAGTGCAACCGCTGTTCGTGAATGGTATGAGCAGATGTCCGCAGGAAAAGGCCCGATTTATCTCAAATTAGAGAAAAAGGATGAGGAAGGGCTGACCCATATCTGGGAGCGTCCTTATGGCTTGCCCTTTTGGAAAGCCGATCATGGCAAAGCGGCTGGAAGAGACCCGCAGTGCGAAGTGGTACCGGGCTTTGTGGGAGAGCAGTCTCCGGTTAAGGTGGGAGAGGATATGCAGACCACCATCGCTGGAATGTTCGCAGCAGGGGATGTATGTTATTGTGGCTCCGCAGCTCCTGGGGCAGTTCCGGCGCCGCCAGGAAGAAATCGGGGATCAGGTATATTGAATGCAGTCTTTGCAGGAATTATTAGTGGTGAAGCTGCGGCAGTATATGTAACTGCAACAACGGCAGCGGAGCTTGATGAAGCACAGATCAATTCCTGTAAAGAGGCGGCCTATGCTCCGCTCCTGCGGGAGCAAGGAATCGATGCCAAAGAAGTAATTGGTGATATTCAAAATATTCTGTGCCCGGTAGAGAACAGTATTTATATGTCACAGCATCGACTTACGATTGCTCTTCGCAAGCTGGAGAAGGCCAAAGCAAAGCTGGAGCAGCTAAGAGCAGTTGATTTCCATGATTTACTGGCCTGTCATGAGGCGGAGGCCATGGTTTTATGTGCCGAGATGCAGCTTCGCGGAGCCTCCATGAGAAAGGAATCCAGAGGATGGTTCTTACGTGAGGATTATCCGCAAATGGACAACAACAATTGGCTAAAGTGGATTATTGTTAAGAATGAAAACGGAACCATGGTATTGGAGACAGAAGATGTGCCAATCGAGGAGTATGAGGTTCAACCACCTAGATTTTAACCGGGGAAGTGTGAAGAGAAATTCTAAGG
>JAEWMZ010000241.1 GCA_023392995.1 Bacillota bacterium | reverse complement strand
GCATGCTCCAGCTGAAATTGTCCTACAGCCGTACGAATCAGACTTTTCATGGTTCCACCGCAGCCCAGAGTTTCGCCGATATCATGGAGCAGGGTTCTGATATAAGTTCCTTTACTGCAATCCACCGTCATCCGAACCTCTTTTTTTTCCTCATCATATCCTAGAATACGAATATCCTTGATCAGGACTCTCCTGCGCTCCCGGTCAATCTCCTTGCCCTGTCGTGCCAGCTCATATAACTTCTTACCATTTACCTTGATTGCAGAATACATGGGAGGGAGCTGCATATATTCTCCTATGTAGCTTTTAATTACTGCTTCAATCCGGCTATATTCTTCGTTCACAGGAGCTTCCTTTATCACTGCTCCGGTCATATCCTGGGTGTCTGTTGTTATCCCCAGCTTTAATACCGCTTCATAGGTCTTGTCCGTGTCGGTAATCATATCAACCAGCTTTGTGCCTTTACCAAGACAAACAGGCAGAACTCCTGTAGCATCCGGATCCAAGGTGCCTGTATGCCCGATTTTCTTCATTTTCAGGATCCCTCTCAGCTTAGCCACAACATCATGAGAGGTAAACCCTGCTTCTTTATATATATTAATAATTCCATTCATCAATTGTCTGCACTCCTTCAGGCCAAACGGTCTACATGACACCCAATTCCCTCAGCTGAGCTTCTATATGGAAGGTAAGATTGTTAATTACATCATGTACCGAGCCTCTCATCGTACAGCCCGCTGCCCGAATATGTCCGCCTCCACCGAAATAACAAGCTATCTTACTTACATTTACCTCGCCGTTGGCTCTCATACTTACCTTATACTCATGGAAATCTGTTTCATATAAAAATATAGCAACCTCTGTACCCTTCGTTACCCGAAGCTGATCAATAATACCATCCAAATCCGAATAAGCAGCGCCGTAAAAATCCAACATTCGTTTACTGATTGCGGCAAATACAACCTTACCCTCCAGCACGAGAATGCTTTCCATGAGGCATCGTCCCAGCACCTGATTCTGCAAATAGGTCTTTGCATAAAAGGATTCGTCAATCAGGGAAGAAAAATCAATTCCCTTACTGATTAATTTGCCGGCAATCATCATGGTCTTTTCTTTGGTATTGTTGTGCTTGAAAACACCGGTATCATGAACAATACCAACATACAGTGCCTCTGCTATCTCCTTTGTAATGAATTCCTCCTCCAATAAGGTATAAATCACCTCACAGGTAGAGGAGGCATCCACTACCACATGATTCACATCAGCAAATCGATTGTTGCTGATGTGGTGGTCAATATTCATTGTTCTTTTAGCTGTATCAAAGTACTTTATTGCATTTCCCAAGCGGTCAATACTTCCGCAATCTAATGAAATAAACAAATCATAGCTTTCCTCAGTCTCATAGCTGTGCTTGATTTCGTCGGAACCGGTTAAAATATTAAACTCTACTCCAAAATTCTCAAGATAAACATCTACCTGTTCCAGCCCCAAGCGCTGCATATTCTGTTTCAGGTACAAATAAAGTGCAGTACAGGAACCGACACAATCGCCATCCGGTCTGATATGACCAGCGATCACTATCTTTTTCGCTCCGATCAATTCCGCATTAATTTTCTCCATAAGCTATTCTTCCTTTTCTTTGATTAAGCCTAGTCATTGCTACGGTCATCGTCGTCAAATTCATCTTCAAGTTCATCATCTTCTTCATCATTAACCTTTTCCGACTCATCCTGATCCATGGAAGGCGTCAGAGAATCACTCTGGGAATTCCCTTTATTTACTTCATCGATCAGCTTTGACATATGAACTCCATATTCAATGGAGTTATCAATTACAAAGGTAAGCTCCGGTGTGTTTCTTAAGTTAAGTGATTTCGCTAATTGTCCTCGCATGTAGGCTGCTGCGCTTTTTAATCCCAAAAGAGTTGCTTTTTTTGACTCCGCATCTCCCAGCACGCTAATATAAACTTTGGCGGTTTTTAAATCCGGTGCAACTTCCACATGTACAATTGAGGTCATCGGATTAATTCTGGGATCTTTAATCTCTCTGCTGATTAGTATGCTTAGCTCTTTTTGTACTTCACCGTTAATTCTGGTGTTTTTAATACTATTTTTCCTCATACAATTATCAAGTCCTTTCTATCATGGCAGCCATTCTCCCGGAGTAGCTTCTCCTATAGCGGGAGAATTATTCTGCTCTCGTGATAGTTTTTGTGACAGAACTGTCACTGTTTTATAAAAATGCTCTGAATTTCTAGGGTGAAGAACACTGTATTTGCGTTCTTCCTAGTGTGAAGCATAAAAATTCTTAGGCGACGTACTTTGGCACCTTAGAGTTTCTCTTCCCAGTGTGAAGCATAGAAATTCTTAGGCGGCGTACTTTGGCACCTTAGAGTTTCTCTTCCCAGTGTGAAGCATAGAAATTCTTAGGCGGCGTACTTTGGCGCCTTAGAATTTCTCTTCACACTTATCTCGGAACCTCTACCATCATATAGAATTCCGCTTTATCTCCTTCACGTAAGTCATTGAATTTTTCAAATACAAGACCACATTCGTAACCGGTTGCAACTTCTTTTACATCATCCTGGAATCTCTTTAAGGAAGCCAGCTGTCCATCGAAAATCTGCTCTCCATCTCTGAAGATTCTGGCTTTGCTGCCCCTTACTACCTTACCGTCAAGTACGTAGGAGCCTGCGATAGTACCGATGCCAGAAGCCTTAAAGGTCATACGAACCTCAGCGTGAGCAATAATCTTCTCTTCATAGATCGGATCTAACATACCCTTCATGGCTGCTTCAATATCATTAATTGCATTATAGATTACGCTATAAAGCTTAACATCAACCTTTTCACGGTCAGCAGTTTCTTTCGCAGCATTATCCGGCTTTACATTAAAGCCAATGATAATTGCATTGGAAGCGCTAGCCAGGATAACATCGGATTCATTTATAGCACCAACACCGCTATGAATTACTCTTACTGCCACCTCATCATTACTTAACTTCATCAAGCTTTGCTTCATCGCCTCTGTAGAGCCTTGAACGTCAGCTTTGATGATCAGATTCAATTCCTTAATATTACCAGCTTTAATCTGTGAGAACAGTCCGTCTAAGGATAATTTCGCCTTTGTATCTGCAAGAAGCTTTTCTTTACTCTGTACGGTATAGGCATCAGCGATCTGTCTGGCTTCTTTTTCGTTATTAACAGCCACAAAGATCTCACCTGCATCCGGTACTTCGTTTAGCCCTAAAATCTCTACCGGCATGGATGGTGTAGCTACTTTTACTCTTCTGCCCTTATCATCCATCATAGCACGAACTTTACCGGAGGCTGAACCAACTGCTACATTATCCCCAACCTGAAGTGTACCCTTTTGAACCAAAATAGTAGCTACCGGTCCTCTGCCCTTATCAAGCTCTGCTTCGATTACAATACCTCTTGCTTTACGATTCGGGTTTGCTTTCAGTTCAACCATTTCTGCTGTCAGAAGAATCATTTCCAATAATTGCTCAATACCTTCTCTGGTATGTGCTGATACTGGTACAAAGATGGTATCTCCGCCCCAATCTTCAGCAACCAATTCGTATTCAGTCAATTCCTGCTTAACTCTCTCAATATTGGCACTTGGTTTATCAATTTTGTTAATTGCTACAATAATCTGTACGCCTGCTGCCTTAGCATGATTGATCGCTTCAATGGTCTGAGGCATAACACCGTCATCGGCTGCAACAACAAGAATTGCGATATCTGTTGATTTTGCACCACGCTTACGCATAGAGGTAAAGGCTTCATGACCCGGTGTATCTAAGAAAGTAATCTTCTCTCCATTCACTTCTACGGTATAAGCACCAATATGCTGCGTAATTCCACCTGCTTCTCGGGAAGTTACGTTTGTCTCACGGATTGCATCCAATAAGGAGGTCTTACCATGGTCAACATGACCCATAACGCAGACTACTGGAGGACGTTTTACCATATCCTCTGTATTCTCCTCTTCTTCCTTTAACAGCTCCTCTACTTCATTTACCGGAACTTCTTTTTCTGCAATGATTTCGTAATCCAAAGCGATTTCTTCTGCTTCTTCGAAGGTAATTTCCTGATTCAAGGTAACAATCTTTCCCGCTAAGAACAATTTCTTAATTAAAGCTGCGGATGGCTTCTTCATCTTATCTGCAAGCTCTTTAATCGTTAATACCTCTGGTATCGTGATAACTTTAATATCCTCTTCCACAACCTTAATCGGCTTCGGTTGTATAAACTGACCCTTCTTCGGAGTCAATTTTACCTTGATATCATCATCATGTTCAATCAGGCTTTTCTCTTTATAGTTCTTTTCTTTATTAATTCTGTCTCTATTTCTCTTATTGCTGTTATCATTCTTCTCAGCAACCTTTTGATCTAAGATCTTCTGATCAAAAGTCTTACGTTCGCCTCCGCCTCTAACTCCGGCGCCCTTTTTGCCTTGAGAGTAATTTGGCTTATTATCATCATCGTCCTTGCCCATATCTTCAAAGCCGCGATTATATCCGCCCGGTCTTGATCCGGTGTTCGGTCTGGAATAACCATTTCCACCATAACCGCCTCTGTTTCCCTGCTGTCCATAGCCACCTTGACCCTGAGGACGATTTCCCTGGTAACCCTGACCTTGCGGTCTGTTACCCTGGTAGCCTTCTCCCTGGGGACGATTTCCCTGATAGCCCTGTCCCTGTGGTCTGTTGCCCTGGTAGCCCTGACCCTGTGGGCGATTGCTCTGATAGCCTTCTCCCTGTGGTCTATTTCCTTGATAACCCTGACCCGATGATCTTTGACCCTGACCCTGCTGGGATCTTTGTCCTGTAGATTGCTGCTGTTCACCTGTTTGTCTCTGTGTAGTGTTGTTTGTTGTATTATCTTGATTCTCTTGCTCTAGCTGACCTGCCTGGCCTTGTCTCATTACGTTCTGTCCTCCTGCAGGTCTTTGTCCTTGTGCAATCGCTGATTGTGTATTGCTTCCATTATGACCTGTTTCTCCTGTCGGTCTTTGGCTGCTTTGCTGGCTTGCCTGACCTTGTTTGTTTCCTTCTTGTTGTACTCCTGTGATTCCTTTGTTGCCACCAGCACCTGTCTGCGTGTTTGCTTGAGCTGCAGTTACTGCTGGCTTCGTTCCCGCTGGAGCACTTGCTGCTGGTCTTTGTGTAGGCTCAACAGCAGCATGCGATGCTGCATGCACGGTATTTGCCTGCTCTGAAGCTGTTGTCTTTGCCTCTGAAACCGGCTTATGCTCAACTGCCTTTTTTGGCTCTGGAGCAGACTTTGTTGCCGGTGCGGTTTTTCCACTTTGAAGAAAGTGGTTTTTCACATATTGAACCTCGTTCTCTTCCAGGTTACTGTTATGTGATTTCTTGACACCGAAGTTATTCTCTATAAAATCAAGAATGTCTTTACTTTCAATTGCTTTGCCAAGTTCTTTTATTTGATTCTTTAGTTCAAATACTTTCATTTTAGCCATCTACTTACTACCTCCGTTATTATCTTGCATCATGTTCAGTTGCTTTTCAATTGCATCCGCTAAGCCCTTGTCAAACACTGCCAAAGAAGCACGAAACTCTTTACCCATTGCATGACCTAAGTCGTCCTTCACACCAAAAAAGTAAATTGGCACATTATAGTAAGTACACATGTTGGTAAACATTTTCTTTGTATTGTCCGATGCATCTCCTGCTACTACAACCAAAGCGGCTTTATGTTCTTTCACGGCCTTTTCTGTCATGAATTCTCCGCTAACCAAATTGCGAGACTTTGTCGCTATTCCTATCAGATTATATACCTTCTTTTCTACCGGACTCAAGCACCATCATCTCCTTCTCCAGTGTTTCTACCAATTCCTTTGGAATGCTCACCTTCAGTGACCGCTCCAAGCCCTTGGTTTTTATTGCTTTTTTTAAGCACTCATTGCTGCAGCAGAGATATGCCCCCCTGCCATTTTTCTTACCTGTTGAATCGATGACAATCTCGTCCTCCGGAGTCTTTAATATGCGGATCATTTCCTTCTTTGATTTCATTTCACCGCAGCCGGTACACATTCTTAATGGTAATTTTTTAGCCATTCATTTCACATCCTTAATATCCCAGCTCCCTTTCTCTCAAGCATTGTGTCTTTCTGATCACAATCCCGAAGCAAAATCGGATTAATAACCCATGGTCTGGGACTCACTCTTAATATCTATTTTAAAGCCGGTAAGCTTCGCCGCCAATCTTGCGTTTTGGCCTTCCTTACCGATTGCCAGCGATAACTGATAATCCGGCACAATTACTCTTGCACTCTTTTCTGCTTCATCTACGGTAACTGATACAACCTTAGCGGGACTGAGTGAATTCTCAATCAATTTAGCCGGATCATTGCTCCAATTGATGATATCAATTTTTTCATTGCGAAGCTCGTGAACGATCGTATTTACTCTTGATCCGTTTAAGCCAACGCAAGCACCCACCGCATCAACATCCGGATTATTGCTCCATACTGCCATCTTTGTTCTGGAACCAGCTTCTCTGGATATGCTCTTAATCTCCACAGTACCGTCCTGAATCTCAGTAACTTCCGCTTCAAACAGTCTCTTTACCAGTTCCGGATGGGTTCTGGATACGGTAATTCTTGGACCCTTGGTCGTATCCTTTACTTCAAGCACATATAATTTGATACGGTCTGTCGGACGGAATACTTCTCCTCTAACCTGCTCATTCTCTGTAAGCACCGCGTCTACCTTACCAAGATTTATACTTACATTATTTCCTACATAGCGCTGTACAATACCAGTTACAATATCCTTTTCCTTCGCGCTGTATTGAGTAAAAAGAACCTTTCTTTCTTCCTCACGAATCTTTTGAACCACTACTTGTTTTGCCTTCTGAGCTGCGATACGTCCGAAATTCTTAGGAGTTACCTCGATTGCAACGATATCTCCAACATCCTTCCTGGCATCCTTCATCTTTGCCTGAACAAGGCTGATCTGCATCACCGGATCTGTTACCTCTTCCACAACCTCTTTCATTGCAAATACATTCACTTCTCCAGTTATTCTATCGATACTAACCTTAATATTGTCAGCTCTACCAAAATTATTCTTGCAGGCAGCAACCAAGGAATTTTCCAATGCCTCCAATAAAATATCCTTACTGATATCCTTCTCTTTTTCAATTTGGTTTAAAGCCTCAATCAATTCTCTGTTCGCATCCATTTTCTTTGTCAAATCCTCCTTCAGATAATTATAAATTTGTTGTAGCTTGATAGGAGGATTTTCCTCCTTCTGATAATCATAAATTGTTGTAGCTTGATCTAGGAGGATTTCCCTCCTTCTATTAATATTGATTCTTATTTCTTAAAAATCAAAGGTAAGACGCACAGTAGCAATATCGGAACGCGCTATTACCATGGTTGAACCGCCTTCCAGCTCAATCGTTATATTCTCCTGATCAAAGGCGATAAGCAATCCCACGAATTCTTTCTTCTTATTTAAAGCTTTATACAGCTTAACTTCCACTTCTTCACCAATGCTTTTCTCAAAATGCTTATCTCTCTTTAACTGTCGGCCAAGTCCCGGTGAGCTAACCTCCAGAATATAGGAATCCGGTATAAAATCATGCTTATCCAGCAAATCACTTAATGCTCTGCTCACCAATTCACAATCATCTACTGAAATACCGTTATCCTTATCGATGTATGCCCGAAGAAACCAATTGCCGCCTTCCTTCACATACTCAATATCATAAAGCTCAAAATTATTCGCCTTTAATATCGGTTCCAATAGTGCTTCCGTCTTGTGCTCATATTCTTCATGCTTTGTCATCCAAATCCCTACTTTCTCAAAATAAAAAATTGTCACCTGCTTACAGCAAAGAATAAGAGTGGACTTTCGTCCACTCCTTAATTAGTCTTATCATTTAGCATCTAAATCATTATAGCAAATGTATCCAATAATTGCAAGCAGTAATTTGCAAAATGATCGTTATATATAATACAAGCCAGATAAAGCTTCCCGAGTTTTGAACTGAATATATAAAATGGTTCCAGCAAACCCTTGTGATTGCTGGAAATTTTTTGTCTATATTTAGTATTTTTAGTATGGCGCAATCTAATGGAATATGTTATAATATAACTATATAATATGGAGGAAGCGTTATGACAATACTATTATTTGGAGTATCAAATGTTGGCAAATCTACCACTGGAGAGTTGCTTGCGTATCGTTTAGGGTATGATTTTTACGATCTTGATGAAGAGATTAAAAAGCATCGTAACACTACATTGGAAGACTTTGTTTCAACCGGGACACTTAGTGAACGAGATCAGATACGCTGTGACCTTATCAACTCACTTATTGCTCGCAAAGGGGACAAGGTTGTGGCAGTTACCCCGCTGTCCTACATACAGACGATTCAGCCAATGTTGTCTTCCTCTGGTATATTTTCCATCGAACTGATTGATTCGGCTGAAAATATTTTTGATCGTCTGGTTTTCAGCGATGAAAATGATAATATCTATAAAGATGACGACTATAAAAATGAGCATAGGAATTATTATCTTTCAGAAATTAGTGAAGACCTCGAATGGTACGGTTCCATTTACGCTGATATCAAACACCAATTTCATATATCCGGCAGACCGCCGGAAGATGTGGCTGATGCATTGATTATGGAATATCATCTCGACAGAGCGGAGGCATAGTCCATGTATTTACGTAAGATTAAGCGCCCTCAGGGTATTTACCTTGCAATTCAGGAAAGCTATTATGACAGTTCCAGCAGGCAAAGCCGAACCCGTACGGTCCAGAGTCTCGGATATTTAGAAGCCTTAAAAGCGGAATACGATGATCCCATCGCTTTCTTTACTCAAAAAGCCTTGGAGATGACGGAACAAAAGAAGACAGAAAAATTTATCACCATAACGATCGGCTCCCATACAAAAATGAATACTGATACAGACGATGTACGCAACATCGGTTACGGTGTGTTAAAGGAGTTGTATAAAAAACTGGAACTGGATAAATTTTGGAACTGGAAGACAAGAAATCTTTCCGTAGAATTCAGTGTGGATCAGATTTTCCGGTTGCTTGTCTTCTCGCGTATTCTTAATCCTGCCTCAAAGAAAGGAACCTTTGAACACAGGAATTTCTACTTTGAAGACTTTGGTGATTTTTCCCTTGATGACATCTACCACGCATTAGACATCATCTGTGACAATAAGGAAGCCCTGCAAAAATGGATTTATGACCATTCTGATAATATCTGTACCAGGGACATGTCCGTATCTTATTTTGACTGCACGAATTATTACTTTGATATTGGACGGTCAGATATGGATACGCTGGATGATAACGGTAACCCGGTGGATAAAGAAGGGAATCCGGCAGCTGCAAAATACAGGAAACGTGGTCCCGAAAAGAACCACCGCCCAGATCCCATTGTTGAAATGGGGTTACTGATGGATCGAAACGGCATCCCTCTCGCTTTTGATTTATTTCCAGGAAATGAATCCGAGAAAGTCCATATGCGTCCGATTATTAACCGTGTTAAAAATGAATTTTCTGATAGCCGTATTATTTTTGTGGCAGACAGAGGATTAAATACCTCTGACAACATTTATTATCTGAACGGAGATAATAAAGGAAATCATAATCAGCGTGACGGATACGTCTATGGGCAATCAATAAGAGGAGCAGATGCAGAATTTAAAAAATGGGTTTTAGAGGGTGGATACCGCATTAATAAAGTCATAAATGATGATGGAGAAGAAGTATCGTTTCAGCACAAATCCAGAATTCATCCCAAAGAACTACACGTAAATGTAACAAAACCAGGGAGAAAGAATCCATTAAAGAAAACAGTCTCTATTGACCAAAAGCAAATGGTCTATTATTCAGAAAAATATGCAAAAAAACAACAGGCCGACAGAGAAGTAATGATTCAACGGGCAAAAGATTTGATTAAGCATCCCAAGAAGTATGATAAAGTAACATCTGCAGGCTCCGCTGCATATGTCCTAAACATAGCTTTCGACAAAAACACAGGAGAAATCGTTGAAGGGAAATCACTCGAGCTGGATTTAAAGAAAATCGAAGAAGAAAAGAAATATGATGGGTATTATTCCATCGTAACCAGTGAATTAAATATGTCAGATACAGAAATGCGAGAGGTTTACCGTGGCATGATCCGTATCGAGGATACCTTCAAAATATCCAAAACAGAGTTTGATTCCAGACCGATCTTTGTTCGTACCAACGACCACATAGATGCACACTTCACGACCTGTTTTACTGCACTGGTACTAATCCGTTTGCTGCAGACAAAACTGGAGAACAAATATCCTGTTGGAAAAATCATAAATACCTTGAAAAACTATTGTTGTGTGCCTCTTGATACAAACACCTATCAGTTCACTTATTACGATGAGATCCTTGCAGCCTGTGGCAGAGCCTTTGACATGGAATTAGACAATAAATACCGTACACGCCAGCAGATACAACGTCTTCTACGATACTAATAAATATTTTTTATTATTCTTAAAAAAGATGTCTGTACGCTATACAAAGAAATCGGCGCAACCCAGTGTTTACAAGGGTTGCGCCGATTTATGTTCAAAACTTGAGATTATAGCAAATGTATCCAATAATTGCAAGCAGTAATTTGCAAAATGATCGTTATATATAATACAAGCCAGATAAAGCTTAGATATAACTAGGGTTTTCACCTAACTAATCCTGGTGTTTAGTAATGATTCTTACATTGGTATATCAATATTTTGCCATCCTTTATTTTGTAAACCAATCGATTAGAATCATCAATCCTTCGACTCCAATATCCTTGCAGCTCATGTTTTAGTGGTTCTGGCTTACCGATACCTTCATAATAGTTTCTATCAATATCCTTAATCAGTTGATTAATTCTCTTTAATATCTTTTTATCCTCTGAGAACCAATACAAATAGTCTTCCCACGCCTGATCCGTCCATTCTTTATTCACTCATCTACCTCAATCAGATCATGTCTAGTCAAGTGACCTGCTTCTGCTTGAGCAATTGACTGTTTTAAGGCTTCCATGTTAGTTTCACTATAAAATGGATCAAAAGAAGCACTTATTTCAAATGGAATTTTTTTTTCACGCACTACTGCTTTTGCGAATACTGTCATTGCTGTAGTTGCATTCATACCAAATTCATTGCAAAGCATTTCAAATTGCTTTTTAAGGTTCTCATCCATTCGAATACTCATTGTTGTTTGCGGCATTCTATCATCTCCTTTATAAATAATTATAGAGTATCATATGCACATTGTCAACAAAGTTTCCTATATTTTAATACAATGTATTTAATATGCAATACAATGCATTAAAAAGTAATGCATTGTATCACATTTCAAATACATATGTTTCAAAGACATATATTCAGCTACATATATCCTATACATATATTCCAATGTATTTAAGCAGTTCATCTCATCAGTTGAAAAAAGGATAGTTCCTTGCACTCCATTATTCTAGCGAATTACTATAAGGCGGCACTCCGCTATTCATAATAATCGCAAAATAACCTTCCTCTATTAACCTGTGATCCGCCCAAAGGCTTTCTGATAAGAAATATTTAAAGCTGTTAAGCCCGGCATTCCAGTAAGGATCAATATAATACCAGGTTCCATCCAACTTTACCTTGTTCCATGCATGCCCCCCAAATCCAGATCCACTTCTGTTATCCGCACTTCCAATAACATAATATACCTCTATCCCTATGCTTTCGCACAGAAAACTAAAGGTTTCTGCATAGGAAGCACATACTCCGCTGCCGGTCATGATTACGCCCGAGATAAGATCCTGATAGGTATCATCATACGCTTTACCACTATAAGTGGAATTCAAATAAGTCTGTAGTATTTTAAGCTTTTCTTTGTCACTTAAAGCATCAGAAAACAGGTTCTTATCGTCTAACAGCTTTCTGACAGTTGTCAGTGTAGTCAGTTCTTTCCCTGTATAACCACTCAAATCATTCTTTTTGATGGCCTCAACCGGATCCAGTTTTTCATATCCATCTCCGACGACTACCTTTAATTCTTTTGTAATACCTGCTACTGTTACTTTTATATAACAGGTTCCTTCTTTTATCCCCTTTACATAAATACCTTCACAGCGCTTATAATTACTGTTTAAGTCTATGAAGTAACTTTTTTCGGCTATCGCAATTTCACTATTTGTTGAAGTAACTTCAACATCCTTCATCAGCGGAAGAATATTATTTGCAAAACTGGCATATTCCTCAATATTTGTTTCCAGCCATAGCTCAGGAACGGTAAAACCGTCATAAGTGACTGCTTTCATATCAATCGTCCGAATATTTTTCCCATGGATTGAGGCTGTAATTTTAAAATCTCCCGCTGTGGCAGCTGTAACCAGCCCTGCGTTATTAATTTTGACAGAAGCATTACCAGTAACTTTATAGCTAATTCCGAACTTCTTGATTTCATTGGCACTATAGGTACGAGATACCAGATTTAGATTGACCCCTGCTCCTCCAGCAATAATGGTGGTATAGGCAGGTTCAAAGGCTATCCCTTCCGGGTCTATTACGGTTATTTTACATTGATAAACTTTATTATTTACAATCGCCTTTATATTGG
>JAEWMZ010000088.1 GCA_023392995.1 Bacillota bacterium | reverse complement strand
GAAAAGGAGATAGACACGATGCTTGAATTTAGATATGACACTCAATTATTGATCGAAGGCGAACAGCTTTCCGAGGATGAGATTAACGATTATATTACAAAGAATATCGAAGGCGACTGCTTATTGGCTGTCGGTGATGAAGAATTGATTAAGATTCATTTTCATACGAACACTCCTTGGAAGCTGTTAGAGTACTGTGCCTCTCTGGGTGAAATATATGATATTGTAGTTGAAGATATGGAACGACAGTCAAAAGGGCTGCACGGTTAACGTGCAAGCCCTTTTATGATGTATTACAGTGATAATAGACCACCGGCTATGCCCAGCTTCACCGGTGGTCATGCTTATTTTAAGTCAAACAATTCGTACAGCATATCTCCCCTTATATAACGAAGGGAACCCAGAGTCCAATCCGAAGTACTGAGATATCCGAATTCTTCTGCTTCAAAGGGTACCACAGTATAACTATAGTTTCCCAAAGGGGCAGCTTCACCGTTACCTCTCGGTTCTAATTTGCCGATCACATCCTCGATCGGAGCAAAATTACGAAATCGCTCCTCTAGGTTCTGATATTCTGTTTCAACTAGTGAATTATCTGATATCTGATACACATACATAAGCTCACTGCTTATGGGATGCAGCTGTACTGTATTGCCATCCCTGCTGACAGAAACCTCGCAATAGTTATCCCCCTGGGTATCCTGGCAGTTTATGGCGGATAAATCCAGACTGCGAATGAGTTGCAATGAGTTAAGATCATAGACAAACAAGCCAAAATATCCGTGAAAAATAACGATATCCTCTGATGCATAGTCAAGTGACGCCATGTCTGCTCCTATCGTCTGCTCCCTGGTCCAGTTAGCCGCAACTGGTGTTAATACCATCTGAGAGGTGTTCTTTACCGGCTCTGCAACTACTGTCTCATTTTGTTCACTTATAACAATATTACGTACTGCTTCTGCTATATAGTTATAGTCTTCCTGGGGGATATGATAATAACGCTTCTCCTTTCCAGCCATCACTTCTGCAATAAAAGGCTCTGAGACAAAAAAGCTGATTTGGCGCTCCTGATTGCCATCGATATCAATTACAATCGAAGCATCTTTTTCTGTCACTGGGGGTTTCCCCACATTTTTCCAGTTGTTCTCAGCCTTATCCAACCAATTTGCCAAGAAAGCTCCTGCAAGATAGGCTTCACCATATTCCTGAGAGGTAACCTTCACCTTTTCCTGATCTGCAATCACCGAAAGGACACTATTGGGATTCAAAAAAGATAGATCCAGGGCATCCGTAACAGGATTTGCCAGCAGACCTGCCCCAACACCTACTACGATAATCAAGGCTCCTGCCAACAACCAAAAACCTGACTTTCGATAATTTAATACATTTTTGATTCTATTTTTAACATTTCCTTCGCCAAAGGCGAGGGGTCCCCCATTCCAGGTGCGTCTTCCAGTGGCTAAGGACAGTAGGGACGAGGAATAGGCTTTCTTAATCCCGCTCCCCATTTCCCGGATTACCCTCTCATCACAGGAAAGCTCCATGTCCACACTCATTGCCTTAAAGGCCAGCCATACCAACGGGTTGAACCAATGAAGACTCAGCAGAAAAAAGGCAAAGAGCTTTATCATAGGATCAAATCTTCGAATATGCGTCTGCTCATGCCGAAGGATATAACCCTGTTCTTCTGTACTGAGACCTGCCGGGATATAAATTCTTGGAGAAATAATCCCCAGAACAAAAGGCGTCTTGAGATTCTCTGACAAATATAGATTATCTTCCAGATGCAAAGCCTTCTTTAACTGTCCTTTTAGCAGCAGCACTGAAATTACACTATAAATTAACATAGCCGCAACACCAATAAACCAAAGGTATGCGGCTGCTATGATATAGATTTGCAGCGGATTTACACTTGCATATAGGGTTGGTGCCGGCAGAGAACTATTTACATAGGTATCCACTTGAGAAATTCCGCTATGAATGCGAGGAATTTGCTGATACGCAATATTATGGGGAATGGTTGATGTATTCATTGGAATAAGACTAATAAGACTTTCATAGGAAAATGGGCATATGAGGCGAAAAGCCGCAACGGACCACAGGGCATAGGAAATGACCTTCGGTGCTTTTCTCAGGGGAAGGCGAAGCAGCAAAATCACAAGGATCACATAGCTCGCCGTCAGGCTCATATTCAAAATTGTAAGAAATATATCATCCATCGCCTACTCCTCCTTATAATCATCAATTAGCCGCTTTAGCTCTTCTGCCTGACGTTTACTAAGCCTCTCACTCCCGATAAATGCCGAGAGGAATTTGGGCAGAGACCCGCCAAAGGTATCCTCCACAAAATGCCTGCTCTGTCTGGCGTAGAATTCGTCCTTTTTTATTAAGGAGGAGACTATGGCATTGTTATTTTGCAATATTCCTTTCTCACAGAGGTTCTTCAATACCGTATAGGTGGTGGACTTTTTCCAATCAAACCTCTTCTCACACAGCTTCACTAACTCCCCCGAAGAGATTGGCTCCTGTTCCCAGACCAACTCTGCAAATTTAGTTTCACTTTGCGCCATTTTGATCGCTTGCATCTTATACCTCCTTCGTTGATATCATGATATATTGATAAGATCTCGTAGCTATCTCAGAAGAATGGTCTATACAACATAGACCGTTCTTCTGAGATTAGTCTATATCATATAGACCGCATTGTCAAGGTCTGATATGTATATATTTTCCACAACTTTTCAAGCTTTTTCAAACTCTAACTATCGCCTGAAGCCTTGTGATTTTATAACAGCTAAGATCCCTGTACCTCCGCCAAGGAAAAGAACTTCAATTGCACCCATCCAATGCAGTGCTA
>JAEWMZ010000471.1 GCA_023392995.1 Bacillota bacterium | reverse complement strand
CCGATTATCCGTCCATTAAACCAGTCTCTAACCGCGGATGAGATTATGGAGATTACAGGTATCTTAAATGGTACTACAAATTATATATTATCAAAAATGAGTGAAGAAGGTATTGATTTTGAAACTGCTCTTTCTGAGGCTCAGAAAATGGGTTATGCAGAGCGTAATCCTGCGGCAGATGTGGAAGGCCATGACGCTTGCAGAAAGATCGCTATATTATCCTCCCTTGCCTTTGGTATGCAGGTGGATTTTGAAGACATTTATACAGAGGGTATTACCAAAATCTCTGACATTGATATCCGTTACGCAAAGGCTTTAAATGCAAGAATTAAACTATTTGCATCCAGCATTCGTGAAGGAGAGCAGGTATATGCCATGGTTGCACCGGTAATGATCCGGGCAAATCATCCGTTGTACAGTGTGAATAATGTATTCAATGGAATCTTTGTAAAAGGAAATGTAATCGGTGACGTTATGTTCTATGGTAGCGGAGCAGGTAAGTTGCCAACGGCAAGTGCTGTTGTTGCTGATGTTGTGGATGCGGCAAAGCATCTGGAGAAAAATATCTGGACCATATGGAGCAGCAAGAAGCTGGAGCTGACCAATGTAAACCATATTAAACACAGATTCTTTATCCGCGTAAAGGACAATGCAGGAGTAAAAGAAGAGGTTGCTAAATTATTCGGTAATGTGGAAGAAGTGAAGGCAGAAGGAATCACAGGAGAATATGCTTTCATCACTTCTGATCTGACCGAACAGGATATGAATGAGAATAAGAATAAGCTATCAGAGGTTCTTAGTGTAATCCGAGTAAGATTCTAAGATAGGTATGGGTCTGTTTCAAAGTAGAGGCGAGAGAAGATGATTCTCGGTTCTCTATTGAAACAGCCCCTTGTTTACGTTTAGAATAATATTTAAAGTTATATTAATGGCTGTACATAAAAAGTTACATTAAAAAGTTACATTAAAAAGTTACATTAAAAAGATACATTAAAAAGGCACATTAAGAAGTTGTATTAAAAAGTTATATTAAGAAGTTACATTAAGAGTTATATTAAAAGATAAGTTATAAGATGCTCTAAGAACTAGGGCTAAGTGCTATTTAGACTGATATTATTGATAGCGTAAAACAGAAAGGACTTGAAGTGATGAAATATATTATTGTATTAGGAGATGGCATGGCAGATGAGCCACTAGCAGCATTGGGGGATAAAACACCTTTGATGGCAGCAGCTACACCCCAGTTGGATGTTCTTGCAAAATGGTCAGAATTGGGGCTAGCCCATACAATACCAGAAGGAATGAAGCCTGGAAGTGACACGGCAAATCTTGCGGTACTTGGCTATAACCCGAAAGTGTATTACTCCGGACGATCTCCCCTGGAGGCACTGAGCATCGGAGTGGATCTAAAGCCAACCGATATAGCCCTTCGCTGTAATATTGTAACTTTATCAGAAGAAGAGAAACCCTATGAAGAATTAACCATACTGGATCACAGTGCAGGAGAAATCTCCACAGAAGAGGCAGCTGTATTAATTGAAGTGGTAAGAAAAGAGCTGGAGAATGAGATCTATAAGTTCTATGTAGGAACCAGCTACCGTCATTTGACAATCTGGGAGAAGGGAGAGGTGGTCGACCTCACACAGCCTCACGATATTCTTGGTAAAGTCATAGGCGAGCATCTTCCGGTACAACAGGCACTGAGAGATATGATGAAAAAGAGCTTTGCTATCTTAAATAATCACCCAATCAACGAAGCAAGAAAAGCAAAGGGCTTAAATAAAGCGAATTCCATCTGGTTCTGGGGTGCAGGTACGAAGCCGGCTTTAACCTCCTTTGAAGAGAAGACTCATTTAAAAGGAGCGATGATCTCAGCGGTAGATCTGTTAAAGGGCATTGCAGTAGGCGCAAAGATGAAGGTAATTGAAGTGCCGGGGGCTGACGGAACCCTTCATACAAATTATGAAGGTAAGGCTATGGCAGCAGTGGAGGTATTATTAAAGGATGATTATGATTTTGTTTATGTTCACGTAGAAGCGCCAGATGAGATGGGGCATCAGGGGAACATAGCAAATAAGGTAACCTCCATCGAGTACTTAGACCAAAGAGTAATTAAGGTTATTATGGAGGAGATGGAGAAGGCAGGTGCCCCCTATCGTATGCTTGTGATGCCGGATCATCCGACACCGATTCGCTGCAGAACCCATACCAGTGATCCGGTACCGTATTTACTGTATGATAGCACAGAAAAGCAGAGTAATAACTGGTCATATAACGAAGCTGAAGCAAAAGTAAGCGGAAATGTAGTTTTAGAAGGTTATACTGTCATTAATAAATTGATTGAACAATAAAATATATGGTAAGCTTAAGATGAACATAGACTAAATAATTCATTTCAATCGGTTGGATTAACGAATCAGCCACAGAAATTCTGATTATAGTTTATGTTCATTTTGCTGGAGCAAGGGTCAAAATAGAAAACGAATCAACGAAGGGGGGATTTGTTCATGCCTGCACTTTCATAGCGATTTGTGCAGTAAGGAGCATGGGCATAATTATGCTAATAGTAAAAAAATTCGGTGGTACATCGGTTGCAAATAAAGATAGAATCTTCAATGTCGCCGGAAGGATCAAAGAGGAGTATAAAAAAGGCAATGAGGTGGTAGTGGTTCTGTCTGCAATGGGAAAGCAGACGGACGCCTTGATTGATATGGCTAAGGAAATTAATCCAAATGCATCGAAGCGAGAGATGGATATGTTATTAGTTACAGGAGAGCAGATCTCTGTAGCTTTGATGGCTATGGCTCTGGATACGTTGGGAGTACCTGCGGTATCGCTAAATGCATACCAGGTTGCAATGCATACTACCTCTGTCTATGGCAATGCCAGGCTAAAGAGAATTGATCCGGAACGAATTCAAAATGAGTTGGAAAGCAAACGGGTAGTTATTATAACCGGATTCCAGGGAGTCAATAAATTTGAGGATTATACAACCCTTGGCAGGGGAGGCTCCGATACTACTGCAGTGGCTTTGGCAGCAGCATTACATGCAGATGCCTGTGAGATTTATACGGATGTGGATGGTGTATTTACAGCCGATCCAAGAATTGTCCCAAAGGCCAGAAAACTGGATGAGATCACCTATGATGAGATGCTGGAGCTGGCATCCTTAGGAGCGGGTGTTCTGCATAATCGGTCTGTGGAAATGGCTAAAAAATTCGGAGTACAATTAGTGGTTCGATCCAGCTTAAATTATTCAGAGGGGACAATTGTAAAGGAGGTAGTGAAAATGGAAAAAATGCTGGTTAGTGGAGTTGCTTGTGATAGGAATACGGCTAGAGTATCCGTAGTAGGCTTAGAGGATCAGCCTGGCGTAGCCTTTAAGTTGTTTAATCTTATGGCAAACCACAATATTAATGTGGATATCATCCTGCAATCGATTGGCAGAGATGGTACAAAGGACATTTCCTTTACCATAAAAGAGGATGATCTGGAGGAAGCGGTAAATATTTTGGAAAGTCACAGGGATGGCAGTCTTAAATGTGAGAAAATTGATACGGAGAGAACGGTAGCAAAAGTATCGATTGTCGGAGCAGGAATGATGGCCAACGCAGGGATTGCTTCGAAGATGTTTGAAGCATTGTATGATGTTGGAATTAATATTAAGATGATTTCTACCTCAGAGATTCGAGTGACGGTCTTGATTGATGAGACCCAGGTGGATAAGGCAATGAACGCGGTGCATGATAAATTCTTGCTGGCGATGTAGGTGCAATCGAATATAGGTGGTGAGGCTGTAGCTTTAAGCATTTTCAGTTGCTTTTCAAATCATGAAATGGTATTATTATACTTTGAATATAAGGAATCAGATATCATTTTGATATGAGGAGTAATGAACATGGATATATTAAAACAGATAAAAGAAGAGCTTGGAATACGTCTGGAGCAGGTAGAGGCAACAGTGAAATTAATTGATGAGGGCAATACCATACCTTTTATTGCCAGATATCGTAAGGAAGTAACCGGGTCTTTGGACGATGAGCAGTTAAGAAATCTGCATGAAAGATTACAGTATTTGAGGAATCTGGAAGAAAAGAAGGCTCAGGTGCTTAGCAGCATAGAAGAACAGGGCAAGATGACAGAGGAATTACGCGCACAGATTCTGGCTGCTGCAACACTGGTGGTGGTGGAGGATTTGTATCGTCCGTATCGCCCGAAGAGAAGAACCAGGGCAACAATTGCAAAGGAAAAGGGGCTGGATGGCCTGGCTGCAATCATCCGCGCTCAAGAAATTCAGGAGCCTGTAGCGAATGCAGCGCAAAGCTTCTTGTCCGAGGAGAAGGAAGTTCGAACCACCGAGGAAGCGATTGCGGGTGCAATGGATATTTTGGCAGAAGATATTTCGGATGAGGCACAGTTTCGCAGTTATATCCGCGAGATAACGGTGAAGGAAGGAAAGCTTATTTCGGCTGCAAAGAATGCAAAGCAGGAATCCGTCTACGAGATGTATTATGAGTATGAGGAAGGAATTGAAAAGCTTGCAGGACATAGAATCCTTGCCGTTAACCGCGGAGAGAATGAGAAGATTCTGACGGTTAAGGTTGCAGCTCCGGAGGAACGAATTCTTCGTTATCTGGAAACCAAGGTAATTACAAAGGATAATCAATATACCAATGATATTTTGAAAGCCACGATAGAAGATAGCTATAAGAGATTAATTTCTCCGGCAATTGAGCGTGAGATTCGCAGTGACCTGACAGAAAAGGCAGAGGATGGAGCAATTAAGGTATTTGGTAAAAACCTGGTACAGCTATTAATGCAGCCTCCAATTGCTGGACAGGTTGTTCTGGGCTGGGATCCGGCTTTTCGTACCGGCTGCAAGCTGGCCGTTGTAGATAGTACGGGAAAAGTATTGGATACGGTGGTTATTTATCCAACGGCACCTCAAAATAAGGTGGTTGAAGCGAAGGCGGTTCTTAAGAAGTTAATCGATAAATATAATATTACACTTATTTCTGTGGGAAATGGTACAGCCTCCAGAGAATCTGAGATGATTATTGTGGAGCTGTTAAAGGAAATCAATAAGCCTCTTAAATATATTATTGTAAATGAAGCGGGAGCTTCTGTATACTCCGCTAGTAAGCTGGCAACCGAGGAGTTCCCCAACTTTGATGTAGGCCAGAGAAGCGCTGCCTCCATCGCAAGAAGATTGCAGGATCCTTTGGCAGAGCTGGTTAAAATTGATCCTCAGTCCATCGGTGTGGGTCAATATCAGCATGATATGAATCAGAAAAAGTTAAGTGAGGTTCTAGCCGGCGTGGTGGAAGACTGTGTAAATAAGGTAGGAGTTGACCTTAACACAGCCTCTGTTTCTCTGCTGGAGCATGTATCTGGTGTAAGCAAGGTGATAGCAAAAAACATTGTTGCTTATCGAGAGGCGAATGGAAGATTCAGAAGCCGTAATGAGCTACTGAAAGTATCCAAGCTGGGACCGAAGGCTTTTGAACAGTGTGCCGGATTTATGAGAATTCTAGGTGGAGATAATCCTCTTGATGCAACAGGCGTTCATCCTGAATCTTATGTGGCAACCAACGCGCTACTTGCGAAGCTGGACATGTCATTGGAAGATGTAAAAGAAATTCAGGCGAAGGCCATGAAGCAGAAGGATCAGGTGAAGCCTCAGAGTGCTGCCAAGAAAGCAGAGCCGAAGATAGAGAAGAAAAAGCAGCAGACCATTACCGTGAAGAATCAAAATACAGCTTTTGCAAAAGCATTAGCAGCAGCGGTTGGTAATAATTCAATTCCTGCACCGGAGGATACAAACAGGAACAATGCTTCTGTAGCGGTACAAGAGCATGAGGAAGAGATTATTACAATTGGTAAGAAGATCAAGGATAAGCATAGATTAGCCGAAGAGCTGGGAGTAGGTGAAATCACCTTAACCGATATTATTAAGGAACTGGAAAAGCCCGGCAGAGACCCAAGAGATGAGATGCCAAAGCCAATTTTAAGAACGGATGTATTAGAGATGAAGGATCTGACCGAAGGCATGATCCTAAAGGGCACTGTTCGAAATGTTATTGATTTCGGTGCATTCGTAGATATCGGTGTACACCAGGATGGACTGGTTCATATCTCTGAGCTGTCCAATAAGAAATTTGTAAAGCATCCTCTGGATGTAGTAAGTGTTGGAGACGTGGTAGATGTCAAGGTTCTTAGTGTTGACCTCGGTAAAAAAAGAATTCAGCTGACCATGAAGCTGTAGTCGGTAAAGTTGTCTTATAAATTTATTTGAATCTATCTCATATGCCTAAAATGTGAAGATGTTGAATCTGTTAAAAGGATTTGAAATGTTGAGAGGTTTCATAATTCATGTTTTTCGTTGGAAGGAGGGGTGATTTCCATGAGTTTATTAGCTGGAAGCTGTTTTGTTCTGGGCGTTCTATGCCTGATTTATTATGTGGTGATAACCGCTTACGCAGGATTAGGGACAGCATTTGCAGGATTCTGGATATTTGCAGGAATCGGTATGATACTACTGGGCTGTATCTTTAGGTATCTATTGGCTCATCCTTTCAAGCTGCCAACTTCCTGGAATTATATTCTTACAGCCATAATTACCGTCGGATTGTGTGTTATTCTTTTGATCGAAGGAACAATTATTCATTATTCCGGCAAAGAGGCAGAATCGGGAGCGGATTATGTCATCGTTCTAGGCGCGCAGGTTAAGGGAACAACAGTTTCTAAAACCTTAAAGAATCGGCTTGATACTGCGGTTGAATATTTAAAGGATAATACGCAAACCTTGGTAATCGTGTCCGGCGGACAGGGAACTGGTGAGGATATAACCGAAGCGGAGGCTATGAGCAGTTATCTTAAGTCCAAAGGAATTCCTGAAGAGAGGATTATCAAAGAGGAAAGCTCTACGAACACAGCAGAAAATATCAAATATAGTAAAAAGTTAATCAAAGGGGATGAACCGAAAGTAGTTATTGTCACCAATGGTTTTCACGTATTCCGAGCGCTCAGTATTGCAAGAAAACAGGGATTATCACAGGCTCAGGGATTAGCAGTGCCTTCTGATAAAATTCTGGTGCTTAATTATTATGTCAGAGAGGCAGCAGGTGTATTAAAAGATTTTCTGGTAGGAAATATATAATACCACGAGATATATAAAATTGTTTTAAAGCATAGTTAACAATTTAGCCCTATAACAACTCGTTGTAGGGCTATTTTCATACGAGGAAAGTTCGTCCTATGAAATAAAACCCTCCGGGAGGATGCGTAGCTTCGCGCGGAACAAAAGCTGTGCATGGGAGGATTTACTATCGCGAGAGTGTGAGAAGCGCACTTTTGTTCTGCGTTGGGGAATTTGAATGGAGCCTTTTATCAGATTAGTCAGCCATAAAGTTCTTTTAAGTATTGTATTAGTCAATCGATTTATATAATTTACAATCCGGTTAGATCAATATATAATATTGATTGACATAATATGACATTGGAGATAATAGGGGGAGAAAAATGATACTTATATTAGTTGGAGTAATGTCCGAGGCTGAAAAAGATTTGGTCAACCAGATCTTTTCAAAAATGAATGTAAAAATGTATAACATTTCTTTTAAAATATTAAAGTCCCACAGTGATGCAGAAGAAGCAATAGCCCAAACATTTTTAAAAATAATGGAACATATTGATC